>NZ_RZOM01000142.1:0-8619 GCF_003999175.1 Mesorhizobium sp. M7A.F.Ca.ET.027.03.2.1
GCCAGGCCGAGCAGACCGGGCAGCCGAAGCGGTGGCCGCAGACCCGGCACAGCGTCAGCGGCGCATAGCCGCGCCGGTTGAGGAACAGCAGCGACTGCTCCTGCCTCTCCAGCGTCTGGCGCATCTGGTCGAGCAGCACCGGCGACAGGAAGCCACCGCGCGCCGGCGGTGCGCGCCGCATGTCGACCGCCTTCAGATGCGGAAGTGCCGCCTCGGCGAAGCGAGCTGAGAGCACGGCCCTGTTGTAGCGGCCCTGGCTGGCGTTGACCCGGCTTTCGACCGACGGCGTCGCCGACGCCAGCACCACCGGAAAGCTGCCGATATGGCCGCGCACCACGGCCATATCACGCGCATTGTAGAAGACGCGGTCCTCCTGCTTGTAGGCAGGGTCGTGCTCCTCGTCGACGACGATCAGGCCGAGCTCCTTGAACGGCAGGAACAGCGCCGAGCGCGCGCCGGCGACGACCCGCACACCGCCCTCCGCCACTTGCCGCCAAACCCGCTCGCGCATCCGCGGCGGCAGGTCGGAATGCCATTCGCCCGGCTTGGCGCCGAAGCGCTGCTGGAAGCGCTCGAGAAAGGCATGCGTCAGCGCGATTTCCGGCAGCAGGATCAGCACCTGCCTGCCCTGGTCGAGCGCAGCCGCCACCGCCTCGAAATAGACCTCGGTCTTACCGGATCCGGTGACGCCGTCGAGCAGCGCGACGTTGAACACGCCGGCTGCGACATTGGCGCGCAGCATCTGCGCCGCGTCGCTCTGGTCCGGCATCAGTTCAGGAATGGTGTAGCCGGGATCGGGCGCGGCCACGACCGGGCGCGGCGGGATCATCACGGTCTCGAACACGCCTTGCGCCCTCAGCCCGTCGATCACCGTCGACGACACGCCGGCGGCGTGAGCGAGGCCGGAGCGCGTCCAGGCAAGGCCGCCTTCGGCCGTCTCCAGCACACGCTGCCTGGCGCCCGTCATCCGGTCGGGTGCGAGAAGCGTGCGCTGCAGCCCTTCGATCCACGGTTCGGGGTCGAAAGCCTCCGGCGCCCTGAGCAGCATGCGCGCCACCATGCCCGGAGGCGACAGCGTGTACTGCGCCACCCAGTCGACGAAACGGCGCATCGCTCGGTCGATCGGCGGGCAGTCGAAGACCTGTTCGATGGGGCGCAGCTTTTTCGCGTCGACCTTCTCGACCGCGCCGTCCCAGACGATGCCGGCGACCTGCCGCGGCCCGAGCGGCACGCGCACGATCGAGCCCGGCACCACGCGCATGCCGGCCGGCACGGCATAGGTGTAGGGGCGTTCGGCGGGCATCGGCACCAGCACCGGTGCGGCTGCGACAAAGGGCGAATCTTCGATCATGAGGCGTGACCTTGCCCTGACTTTGGTCTAGATCAAAGGCCGACCCCGAATGTGCATGACATGCACATGAAAATCTTCAGGAGACCCGCCATGAAATTTTTTGTCGACACCGCCGACGTCAAGGATATCCGTGAGCTGAACGATCTGGGGCTGCTCGACGGCGTCACCACCAATCCGTCGCTGATCCTCAAATCCGGCGGCAAGATCGCCGACGTCACCAAAGAGATTTGCGACATCGTCAAGGGTCCGGTCTCGGCTGAAGTCACCGCCACTGAATATTCCGAGATGATGCAGCAGGCCAAGGTTCTGGCCAAGATCGCCGACAATGTCTGCATCAAGGTGCCGCTGACGCTGGACGGTCTCAAGGCCTGCAAGACGATCCGCACCGAGATGAACCGCCTGGTCAACGTCACGCTGTGCTTTTCGGCCAACCAGGCGCTGCTGGCGGCCAAGGCCGGTGCCTCGTTCATCTCGCCCTTCGTCGGCCGCGTCGACGACATCGGCATCGACGGCATGGAGCTGATCCAGGAGATCAGGCAGATCTACGACAATTACGATTTCCAGACTGAGATCCTCGTCGCTTCGGTGCGCACCGTGAACCACGTCAAGCAGGCGGCCCTCATCGGCGCCGATGTCGTGACCGCCCCCCCGGCGACCCTGAAGGCGCTGGTCAAGCACCCGCTGACCGACAAGGGCCTGGAACAGTTCCTCGCCGACTGGGCAAAGACCGGCCAGAAGATCGGCTGAAGCCGCACCACTTTCAACTGAAAAAGGCCGGGTGACCGGCCTTTTTTAATGTGCTTCAGGCGCCAAGGGTCCGCCGCTCAGTCCGCACTGTCATCGTCAGGCGCGGTCGCCTGCTGGCGCCGTCCCATGATGATTTCGCGTTTGCCGACATGGTTGGGTGCGCCGACCAATCCTTCCTTTTCCATGCGCTCGACCAGGGATGCGGCGCGGTTGTAGCCGATGCCCAGGCGCCGCTGGATGTAGGACGTCGAACACTTCTTGTCGCGCACCACCACCTTGACCGCCTCGTCGTAGATGGCATCGCTGTCTTCGGCTGCAACGGATCCCTTGTCGAAGACCGCCTGGTCGTCTTCGATTTCTTCCTCATCCTCGTCGGCTGTCACGGTTTCCAGATATTCTGGGCGGCCCTGCGCCTTCAGATGCGCCACGACATGCTCGACCTCGGCGTCGGAAACAAACGGCCCGTGCACGCGCGAAATGCGCCCGCCGCCCATCATGTGCAGCATGTCGCCCTGGCCAAGCAACTGCTCGGCGCCTTGCTCGCCCAGGATGGTGCGGCTGTCGATCTTCGATGTCACCTGGAAGGAAATCCGGGTCGGGAAGTTGGCCTTGATCGTGCCGGTGATGACGTCGACCGAGGGGCGCTGCGTTGCCATGATCAGGTGAATGCCGGCAGCGCGCGCCATCTGCGCCAGACGCTGGATGGCGCCTTCGATCTCCTTGCCGGCAACCATCATCAGGTCAGCCATCTCATCGACGATGACGACGATGTAGGGCATCGGCGCAAGGTCGATTTCCTGCTGTTCGAAAAGCGGCTCGCCGGTGCCTTTTTCGAAGCCGGTCTGCACGGTCATGACAACCGTCTCGCCCTTGTCGCGGGCAGTGGCGGCGCGCTCATTGTAGCCATCGATGTTGCGCACACCGAGCCGCGCCATCTTGCGATAACGGTCCTCCATTTCGCGCACGGCCCATTTTAACGCCGTGACGGCTTTTTTGGGGTCCGTGACGACGGGCGTCAGAAGATGCGGGATGCCGTCATAGACGGAGAGTTCGAGCATCTTGGGATCGACCATGATCAGCCGGCATTCTTCCGGCTTCAGCCGGTAGAGCAGCGACAGGATCATGGTGTTGATGGCAACCGACTTGCCGGAGCCGGTGGTTCCGGCCACCAGCAGATGCGGCATTTTCGCCAGCTCGGCGATAACAGGCTCACCGCCGATCGTCTTGCCGAGACAAAGCGCCAGCTTACAGCTGGTCTTGCGGAAGCCTTCCGATTCGATCAGCTCGCGGAAATAGACGGTTTCGCGGGTCTCGTTGGGAAGCTCGATGCCGATGACGTTGCGGCCAGGCACGACGGCGACGCGCGCCGAAATCGCAGACATGGAGCGGGCGATGTCATCGGCAAGCCCGATGACACGCGAGGATTTGACGCCCGGCGCCGGCTCGAACTCATAAAGCGTGACCACCGGGCCTGGGCGAACATGAATGATTTCGCCACGCACGCCGAAGTCCTCGAGCACGCTTTCCAGCAGATCGGCGTTCTGCTCGAGCCGCTCCTGCGACATGTAGAAGCCTTGTCCCTCCGGTGGCTGCTGCAACAGCTCTTCCGAGGGAAGCTCATAGGGATCGCCCGCGGTTGACAGCACGACCTTTCCAGCCCCAGGCAAGCGCGCAGAGCGGGCGGCAACGGCCCTGGCAGGGACGTTCACAATTGGCGCGGCCGACGCGGAAACGGCGTCGCTTTTGGCGGCTGGGATTGCGACAGGCTGGACCGGCGACGGCGCATCGCTCGCCGGCACGCCGGGTTGGGCCACGGCCTGGTTCGAATTGGCCGGACAAGCATCCGGCAACGGCTTCAAGGCTTGGCCCGGAAGGCAGTCGATGACACGAAACAATGCGGTGGCATCGGTCCCTGGGCGAATATCGATCGGCGAAGTGGTGACTGGCGCCACGGCGAGCGGCGCAGGCGACGCTGGACTGGTCTGCCGGGCCGGCGACGAAACGTCGACCAGATAGGGTGCCATGGCCTCGAAGAAGGCATGATCCGAAAGATATGGCCAGCGCAACCTTTCGGAAGTGGTCGTTTTGGCGCCCGGAGCAACGGACGCGCGCGCGGATGCCCGTGCCATAGCGACCGTCCTCGGCGGCATCGGCGCAACGGCTGGCACCTTCTCCCTGGCGCGCCCCGCGGCAGCAAAAGCAGCAGCAGCCGGCGGCAGTGGCCCTTGCGTGGCGTGGCCGGCCAGCGGCTGGGAAGCAGGGCTTTTCACCGAAGCCGGCAATGCCAGGAGCGAAGGCGCGGAGGACGCCCCTTTGATCATGGATTGCGCAACGGCTTGCTCTGCTGGGCGCGTCGCGGCGTGTTCGACAACACGCTCGTGCTGCGGACGATGCTTCCTGGCCTCATAGTCCGGCGTGCGTGTAAAACGCACGTTGGGTGCAAGGAAGAAATATTCCTGCCAGGCAGGGCTCTCGATATCGCCGATTTTCGAAAGCGTGTCGTCCGAGCCACCCCGCGGCTCCATATAGGGCCGCTTGTTGCCACCGAGATCGACCACCGGCGCTGAATAGCCGGCCTGGCGTGTGGCGGGCTGCCGGCCGCCCGGCTCCTTGCGAGCCGGACGATCAAGGTCGCCTGCCGCGGAAGAACCTCGCTGACCACCCCTGTCGCCGATGCTCTCGGAGCGCTTCCCCTCGGGATCATCAGGCGATGCGGCCGTCGATAAATTGACCCGGGAAAAACGCTTGGCTTCCATTCTCAAGACTCACTCTGAAATGTCTGCCGAGCAATAGGGAGCGAGTGGTTAACAGTTGCTTCCCGGATGGATCGCCGACCATCCTGGGCACCAAAATCTTCGTGGTAATCTGCGAGCGACACGGCACGATCGTCGTCTCGCCGCATCCACGCCGGTGGCGCGATCTACTCGCCGTGCCGCAGCAGCTCGATGGGTATCTTCGGACAATCCCTGTTCGGAATCTGGCTCTGTTCGAGAATCTGGTCATGATCCCGCGATCACCCCATCATGCCTGGGGCGCCGGACCGTTTCCGTGAAGCGATGAGGTGCGCTAGCCGGTCTTGCCGTGCCGGACAAGGTCCTGGGCAATGGACAGCTGCAGCGCTTCCGCCAACTCTCGCGCAGCGCGATTCTCGGCGTCGATCTGCGCCCGGTATGCGGCGAATTCCTGACGCGGCCTGTCGAAGGACGAGGTGATCGAACGCTTGCCGGATGCGATCACCACGCCGGTCTTCGCATCGGCCAGCGTATAGCTGCCGGTCAGCGTCACGGAACCGGCGGTCGGTTCGTCTTCATCCGTTCCGACCTGCACGAGTGCCGCGGACTCGACCGCTTCGGTCACGCCGAGATTGAGCGAATAGACCGGCGAGGCCGGCTCGCCGGCGCCTCGTCCAAACCCGAAAATCAGATTGTTGCGCACCTGTTGGCCGTAACGCGTATTGACCGGCTTGATGCCGATCAACGCCAGTTCGGCACTGGCACTGGCCTGCGAACCCGACAGTGGCGCGCTCGAATAGAGCGGCCGCACCGTGCAGGCCGAGACAAGCGCGAGCGAACCTATCAGGCCGGCAAGCGCAATGCGGCGCAGCAAATGGTTCAACTCTGTCTTTTCCCGATCAGGCAACGACATTGACGATCCTCTGCGGCACGATGATCACCTTGCGCGGAGCCTTACCTTCAAGTGCTTTCTGCACGAAGTCGAGAGCCAATACCGCTTTTTCGACCGCACCTTGGTCCGCGTCGCGGGCAATTGTCAAATCCCCCCGCTTCTTGCCGTTGACCTGTACCGGATAGGTGACTTCGATGTCGACGACCAGCGCCGGATCGAAGACCGGCCAGGGCCGTTCGGCAACGAGATCGGTGCCGCCAAGCGTCGCCCAGCACTCCTCGGCCAGATGCGGCATGATCGGCGCGATCAGATGCACGAGAATCTCCACCGCCTGCCGACAGGCGCCTTTCAGCGCTGCATCGGCCTTGCCTTCGGCCACCTCGTTGAGCGGCGTGGTCAGCGCGTTGGCCAGTTCGTAGATGCGGGCGATGGCGCGGTTGAAAGCGAGCTTCTCGATATCCTCTCCGACCGCCTTCAGGATCTTGTGCGCGGCCTTGGAAACCAATGCGGCCTCGCCGCTGCTGGCCGCCACGGGCTTGATGCCGGCCAGTGTTTCGGCGGCCGTCGACACCAGGCGCCAGATGCGCTGGATGAAACGATGCGCACCGGCGGCGCCATCGTCGGTCCACTCGACATCGCGCTCGGGAGGAGAATCGGACAGCATGAACCAGCGCGCCGTATCGGCGCCGTAGCCATCGGTGATGTCTTCCGGGCTCACCGTGTTCTTTTTCGATTTCGACATCTTTTCCAGCGGGCCGATGGTGACGGCCTCGCCGGTGGCGATGTCGATGGCGCTGCGCTTGCCGTCGACGTCCTCCAGCCGAACTTCGGTGGGCGCCAGCCAGCGGCCATTCGATGCCGAGCCGACGCGATAGGTTTCGTGCACCACCATGCCTTGCGTGAACAGGCCCTTGAACGGCTCGGCCAGATCGACATGGCCGGCCTCGCGCATGGCGCGGGTGAAGAAGCGCGAATAGAGCAGATGCAGGATCGCGTGCTCGATCCCGCCAATATACTGGTCGACCGGCAGCCATTCGTTGGCCGCCTTGGGATCGGTCGGTTCATGCGCCCACGGCGCGGTGAAGCGGGCAAAGTACCACGACGAATCGACGAACGTGTCCATCGTGTCGGTTTCGCGCCGCGCATCCCTGCCGCATTGCGGACATTTCACATGGCGCCATGTCGGATGCCGGTCGAGCGGATTGCCCGGGCGATCGAAATCGACATCGTCGGGCAGCTTCACCGGCAGGTCCACCTTCGGCACCGGCACCACGCCGCAAGCCTCGCAATGGATCATCGGGATCGGGCAGCCCCAGTAGCGCTGGCGCGAAATGCCCCAGTCGCGCAGGCGGAAATTCACCTTGCGCTCGGCCATCGGCCGGTTGCCGATGGTCTTCTGCTCCAGCAGTTTGGCGACTTCGTCGAAAGCCTGATCCGGCTTCATGCCGTCGAGAAAGCGCGAATTGATCATCACGCCGTCATCGACATAGGCTTCGTCGATGATCTGGAACGTCGCCGGATTCTCGCCTTCCGGCATCACCACCGGAATCACCGGCAGGCCGTATTTGTTGGCGAAGTCGAGGTCGCGCTGGTCGCCGGACGGACAGCCGAAAATGGCGCCGGTGCCGTATTCCATCAGCACGAAATTGGCGACATAGACCGGCAGCGTCCAGTTGTCGTCAAACGGATGGACGACGCGGAGGCCGGTGTCGAAACCCTTCTTCTCAGCTGTCTCCAGCGCCGCCACCGAGGTGCCCATATGGCCTATATCGTCGATGAACTTCGCCAGCGCCGGATTGTGCGCAGCGGCCTTCTTGGCCAACGGATGATCGGCGGCGACAGCCATGAAGGAAGCGCCGAAGATGGTGTCGGGCCTTGTCGTATAGACTTCCAGCTCATGCTCGCCATCAGAGGCGTCGGCCAGAGGCCAACGGATCAGCAGGCCTTCCGAGCGGCCGATCCAGTTCTGCTGCATCAGCTTCACTTTTTCCGGCCATTCGTCGAGGCCGTCGAGCGAATCCAGCAGATCCTGCGCGAAATCGGTGATCTTGAAGAACCACTGCGTCAGTTCGCGCTGTTCGACCAGCGCGCCCGAGCGCCAGCCGCGCCCGTCGATGACCTGCTCGTTGGCGAGCACCGTCATGTCCTCCGGATCCCAGTTGACCTTGGAGGATTTGCGCGTCACCAGCCCCTTCTCGACAAAATCGAGGAACAGGATCTGCTGGCGGTGGTAATAGTCGACGTCACAGGTGGCGAATTCGCGCGCCCAGTCCAGCGACAGCCCCATGACCTTGAGCTGCTCGCGCATGGTGGCGATGTTCTGGTAGGTCCATTCCTTGGGATGGACCTTGTTCTGCATCGCCGCGTTTTCGGCCGGCATGCCGAAGGCGTCCCAGCCCATCGGGTGCAGCACGTTGAAACCCTTGGCCCGCTTGTAGCGCGCCACCACGTCGCCCATCGTGTAATTGCGGGTATGACCGATATGGATGCGCCCCGACGGATAGGGGAACATCTCCAGCACATAGTATTTCGGGCGCGGATCGTCATTGTGCGCTTCGAACAGCTTCTTGGCGTCCCAGGCCTTCTGCCATTTGGGCTCTGACGCGCGCGGATTGTATCGTTCGGTTGCCATGGGGCGTTTTTCACTTAAAAGCATGCGCGAACTGCGGGCGACGGCTCGGCAGTTCAGGGAATGTGGTCCGGGTGTTCACCATGGTTTGGCAAACCCGTCAACCATATGGGTATCGCGTCTGACAAAAACGCCGGCCAAAACAGCAGGATTTGCATATGGGTGACGCCGTTCAGCAATTTTTCGCGGTCAGGGCGAAGATCGCCGCCGCCGAGCGCGAGGCCGGCCGCGAAGCCGGCGCCGTGACGCTGGTCGCGGTCTCCAAGAC
>NZ_RZOM01001430.1:0-1179 GCF_003999175.1 Mesorhizobium sp. M7A.F.Ca.ET.027.03.2.1
ATGCTGAGGCGCGCATCATCGGCGCCGCGCATGCCGGCTGGAAAGGCGCGTTCACCGGCGTGCTCGAAAACACCATCCTGGCAATGGAAAGCCTCGGTGCCCGGCGTCAAAACATCGTCGCCGTGCTGGGCCCCTCCATCGGCCCTGATAACTACGAGGTCGGCCCGGAATTCGTCGCCCGCTTTGTCGATGCCGACGCCGAAAACATCCTCTATTTCGCGCCGTCCGCCAATGCCGGCCATGCCATGTTCGACCTCAACCGCTACACGGTTGACCGGCTGGCCGAGGCCGGCGTGACGGCTGAGGGCCTCGACCGCTGCACTTACGCCGAGGAAGGCCTGTTCTACTCCTACCGGCGCACCACGCATCGCAAGGAGCCCGATTACGGCCGGCAGGTTTCGGCAATCGTCTTGGAGAGGGAATAATGGCGCTGCATTTTGAACGATCTGAATTTGACGCGCGGCGCGACCGGCTGATCATCGAGATGGCCGAAAAGAAGCTTGATGCCATCCTGCTGTTCGCGCAGGAAAGCATGTACTGGCTGACCGGCTACGACACGTTCGGCTTCTGCTTCTTCCAGTGCCTGGTGGTGAAGGCCGACGGTTCGATGGTGCTGCTGACCCGCTCGGCCGACCTGCGCCAGGCGCGTCAGACCTCGATTATCGACAACATCGTCTTGTGGACGGACCGTAATGGCGCCAATCCGGCGGTAGACCTGCGTAATCTGCTCAACGAACTCGACCTGCTCGGAGCCCGCATCGGTGTCGAATACGACACCCATGGCCTGACCGCGTTCAATGGCCGACGGCTCGACGAACAGTTGCAGACCTTCGGCCAGATCGCCGATGCGTCCGGCATTGTCGGCCGCCTGCGCCTGTTCAAGAGCCCGGCCGAGATCGCCAAGGCCGAGAAGGCCGCCAATCTCTCCGACGATGCGCTCGACGCGGCGCTGCCGCTGATCAAGCAAGGCGGCGACGAAGCCCTGATCCTGGCCGCCATGCAGGGTGCGATCTTTGCCGGCGGCGGCGACTACCCGGCCAACGAGTTCATCATCGGCTCCGGCATCGATGCCCTGCTTTGCCGCTACAAGTCCGGACGCCGCAAGCTGAACAAGAACGATCAGCTGACGCTGGAGTGGGCGGGCGTCTTCCACCACTATCACGCTCCTATGATGCGCAC
>NZ_RZOM01001431.1:0-1177 GCF_003999175.1 Mesorhizobium sp. M7A.F.Ca.ET.027.03.2.1
GCGTTCATGAACTTGGTGACGATCAGATCGCCGAACTTCGGGTCCGGATTGATCTCACGCTTTTCTGCACTGTGACGACGCGACATGGCTTTTGTCTCTCAATCTCATAACCCGACGCACCCAAGGAGCGCCAAGGCCGGAAAATCTTACTTCGGACGCCCCTTACTTCGGACGCTTGGCGCCGTACTTCGAACGGCGCTGCTTGCGGTTCTTCACACCCTGCGTGTCGAGCACGCCGCGGATGATGTGGTAGCGAACGCCCGGAAGATCCTTGACGCGGCCGCCGCGGATCATCACCACGGAGTGTTCCTGAAGGTTGTGGCCTTCGCCGGGGATGTACCCGATCACTTCAAAACCATTGGTCAGGCGGATCTTGGCCACCTTGCGCAGCGCCGAGTTCGGCTTCTTCGGCGTCGTTGTATAGACGCGCGTGCAGACGCCCCGCTTCTGCGGGTTCTGCTGCATGGCCGGGACCTTGTTGCGCTTCACCGGCGCAATGCGCGGCTTGCGGATCAGCTGGTTGACGGTAGGCATTAAACCCTCTTGTCTCTCAATTCCGTGTCTCGCCCGGTCAGGGCCGCTCAAAGCGTCATTTCCATACGCAAATTCGGGCCATAAACCGCGCCTCGCGGTCTTGCCCGAACAAAAGGCAGAGGAAGCGGAAGCCGCTTCGTGCACGCCGGAAATGTCTTTTCGCTCGTAAAACGAACCCTGTTTGAGGCAAACTCCAAAGCGTGTCGCTTCGGAAGGGAGAGCCTCACATCGGTTCTGACTGGGCGGCTTCTACTCGTAAGACCGCGGACCGTCAAGCCCGGAGCACTAAATATTGCGCGCCGACCAAGGCTTGGCAGCCATGCGAAAACCGCATGTAATTTTCTTTCGCATTTTTGCAAGAGCGAGGAAGAAAGTGACAAGCCTTCAGGCAAAGTGAATGGGTTTGCGCTGTTGCGCGGCCTTGCTTCATGCGAAAAGGCCGCATGAGTAGTCAAAACCCCCTCGCCCGCCCACCCGCTGCCAAGAGGAATCGGCCCGTGAACGACAACGAAGAACGCCCGGTCACTATCATCACCGGCCGGGTGTGGAAGAAAAAAGGCGGCAAACCGGAAGGCGTCCACGTCATGCTGGTGGCGCCAGACGACGATTCGGCGGTGCGCCGGGCACTCGAATCGCTTGCCGC
>NZ_RZOM01001432.1:0-1174 GCF_003999175.1 Mesorhizobium sp. M7A.F.Ca.ET.027.03.2.1
ACCGCCAGGTTCTCCTGACCGAGGCCGGCGAGCGCTTCCATGCCGATGTCTCGCTCGGCCTTTCGCATATTCGCAAATCGGCGGAGGATCTGCGCCTGCAGGCAACCGGCGGTCATGTCACGCTGGCTGCCTCGACCGCGTTCGGCTCGTTCTGGATGATGCCTCGCCTGCAGCAGTTCCGCGACGAACTGCCGGGCATCGACCTGCGTATCCAGACCGCCGACCGTGACCTCGACATCATCGCGGAAGGCATTCCGCTCGGCGTGCGCGGCGGCGCGCCGCGGGACTGGCCGGACTATCACTCGTTGCCGCTGGCCGACGAGGAGATATTTCCCGTCGCCGGCACCAGTTATGCGGCAAAGTTCGGCCTGCCCCAATCCGCTGCCGAACTGGCCACGCACCGCCTCATCCATCTGGAGGAGCCGTATCGCGAGGCGGCCAGTTGGGACGAATGGTTCCAGTCGGCGGGCGCCAATCTCAGCGATACCGCGCGCGGCCTGCGCATCAACGACTACGGCCTGGTGATCCAGGGCGTCATGGAAGGCCAGGGCATCGCGCTCGGCTGGCGGCACCTCGCCGAGCGGCTGCTGGCGTCGGGCTTGCTGGTGCCGGTGACGGATCATGTGCTGAAGACCGGCAAGGCGTTCTATGTCGTCTGGCCGAAGAACCGGGAACTCAGCGACAACGCCCGCAAGGTGCGAGACTGGCTGGCGGAGCAAGCGTGAGGGGCAGCGCCTCCCAGCCAGCCTATCCACTGTTCCGCAACACCGAATCCTTCCGCATCCGTCTCGAATCCGCCTATAGTGCTGCCATGCCCATCCGCCAGCTTTCCGAAACGATGATCAACCAGATCGCCGCCGGCGAAGTCATCGAGCGTCCGGCGAGCGTCGTCAAGGAACTGGTCGAGAATGCGCTCGATGCCGGCGCTTCGCGCGTCGAGATCGTCACAGCCGGCGGCGGGCTGAACCTGATCCGCGTCACCGACGACGGCTCTGGCATTCCCGAACGGGAGCTGGCGCTGGCGATCGCACGTCATTGCACCTCCAAGCTCACCGAGGATATCAACGACATCCGCTCGCTGGGCTTCCGCGGCGAAGCGCTGCCGTCGATCGGCTCGGTGTCGCGACTGTCGATCCGCTCGCGCACGGCAGCAAGTGACAGCGCCGCCGAGATC
>NZ_RZOM01001433.1:0-1171 GCF_003999175.1 Mesorhizobium sp. M7A.F.Ca.ET.027.03.2.1
GGTCGGCACCGATACCGACATCGTCCCGCTCTACGGCATGCTCGACGGCAAGGCGCAGGACGCGGCGATCAAGCCGCCGCCGGCCGGCCGCCGCAAGGTGGTGCTGGCCACCTCGATCGCCGAAACCTCGATCACCATCGACGGCGTGCGCGTCGTCATCGATTCGGGCCTGTCGCGGCTGCCGCGCTATGAGCCGGCCAGCGGCCTCACCCGGTTGGAGACCGTGCGCGTCAGCAAGGCTTCCGCCGACCAGCGCGCCGGCCGTGCCGGGCGCACGCAGCCAGGCGTCGCCATCCGGTTGTGGCGGGCCGAGCAGACGGCTGCACTCCCCGCCTTCGCGCCGCCGGAAATCCTTGAGGCCGATCTGTCCGGACTGCTGCTCGATTGCGCTGCCTTCGGCGTTGCCGATCCGGCAGGGCTCGCTTTTCTCGATCCGCCGCCTGTTCCGGCCCTTAATGAGGCAAGGGGGCTACTACGCGCGCTGGATGCCATCGACGACATGGGGCGCCTGACGGACGCGGGTGCAGCGATGCGCAAGCTCGCCCTGCCGGTGCGGTTGGCGCACATGGTTGCCGAGGCAGCCGGCAGCGGCCATGCCTTCGAGGCGGCGATGCTTGCCGTGCTGCTCACCGAACGCGGCCTTGGTGGCGACGGCGCCGATCTGGAGCGGCGGCTGATGCGTTTTCGCGGGGAAAAATCGCCACGCGCTACAGCCGCCAAGCAGCTCGCCGAACGGCTGGCGAGGCAGGCTGGCGAGGCGAAGGGCAGCGAAGCTGCGGCAGCCGGTCCCCTGCTCGTCCACGCCTGGCCGGATCGGGTGGCGAAGGCGCGCGGCGAGCGTGGCCGTTTCGTGCTGGCCAACGGCTCCGGCGCCATGCTCGACGCCGCCGATCCGCTGGCGGGCGAGCCGTTTCTGGTCGTCGCCGACCTGCAGGGCAAGGCACAGAATGCGCGCATCACGGCGGCGGCAGCGATTGGCGAGGACGATGTCCGCGCCGCGCTGGCGGACAGGATCGAGGTCCGCCGTGAAACGAGCTTCGACCGCGACAAGCGCGCCGTGCGCGTCCGCGAAACCGTGCGCCTTGGCGCCATCACGCTTGCCGAGCGCATGCTGCCGCCGCCAATCGGTGCTGACGCCGACCGCGACGTCCTCGATGCGGCGCGCCAGCAC
>NZ_RZOM01001434.1:0-1170 GCF_003999175.1 Mesorhizobium sp. M7A.F.Ca.ET.027.03.2.1
GTAACATTCTGGCTGGGCTCGTGGATCGTCAACTGGTCGCCCTGCCATATGGCCGTGGTCGAAAACAGCTCGATCGGATTATGATGTTGGGTCGGCGTCGAATATTTTTCGTCGATCTTCACCGTCGCATCCGCCCAAGCGGCGTCGAAGTCACCGGCCTTCGCATCCTCCTTGAACATCGGGCTTTTGCCGGCAGCCGGTTCCATCTTCACGCCCTTGGAATCAAAGCTGGCGCTGGGCCGTTCGTCCTCGTAGTCGGCGCGGATCAACATCGCTGCCTCCTCCGCCGCCTCGAAGGTTTCGGCGACCACCAGAGCGATGATCTGACCATCGTGAAAAACCGTCTTGTCGTGCAAAGGCCCAATCGAACTTGCGCCGGTGTTGCCGAATTTCGGCATGTCGGTCTTGTCCAGATCGCCATAGGTGACGATGTCCAGCACACCGGGTACGGCCCTGGCGTCTTTCGTGTGAAGTTCGGAAACCTTGCCCCGGGCAATGCTGCTGGTGGCAAGGGCACCGTGGGCGACGTTGGCCGTGACGATGTCGGCGGGATAGCCGGCCTGTCCGGTAACTTTTAGCCGGGCGTCAATGCGAACAACGGGATCGCCCTGGTTTTCCCTTGGAGCGGGTGCAGCTTGGTTCATGGCTCAGCCCTTCATATCCCGGGTTTCGAGCAGCGCCCGCACCAGCGTGCGCTTGCCGAGCGGTATCTTGAATGCGTTATGCTCGCGCGGTCTGGCATCGGCGAAAGCAGCCTCTGCTGCCTCCTGCGCCGTGGCTTCGTCAAGCACTTTGCCCTGTAGCGCGTCCTCTGCTTCGCGCGCACGCCACGGCACCGTCGCCAGTCCGCCGAGCGCAATGCGCGCACTCCTTACCGTCTCGCCATCCATGTCGAGCGCGACAGCCGCGGACGCCAGCGCAAACGCGTAGGATTCGCGATCGCGTATCTTCAGATAGCGCGACCGGCTGGCCCACCGTGCGAGCGGCACTTCGATGGCGGTAATAAGCTCGTCGGCGGCCAGATCCGTCTCGATGTCGGGCGTCTCGCCCGGCCGTCTATGCAGCTTGGCAAAAGTGAGCGTGCGCCTTCCCCGCGAACCTTCGACATCGACGGTGGCGTCCGCGGCTGTCGCGCTCGACATGGATGGCGAGACGGTAAGGAGTGCGCGC
>NZ_RZOM01001435.1:0-1165 GCF_003999175.1 Mesorhizobium sp. M7A.F.Ca.ET.027.03.2.1
GGTCGTGCTCGGGCGTCTCTAGCCCTCGCGATGCGGTGGCAGGGTGTATCACCTGCCGCTTGCAGTCCCTTTTGCGGGTTGCTTTGAATCCATAGCAGCCCAGCATTGGCGGTCCGCCCTCTGGAGGGCGGACCACTGCTCGGACATATCAGGTCAAAATCAGGACGATCTTGAACGTATCCGGATCAACGATCACGATCCGGCCGTCCGCAAGCACGAAATACTCGTAGCTTTCGTAAGCGGGAACGATCTTGACGATACGAGCCGGCAAACGATGCAGCCTGACCTTTGGCCGCGGAACTTCGACGCCGACGGTGATGTCAAAATCGACGTTGGACACAGGCTCGACCTTCGTCTCCCGGATGATCTGGGTGACTTCGGTTTTCTGCTCCACCGTCACGTTGTTGATGGAGCCGGTCGACGTCGTATCCTGCGTCGAGGCCTTGCCCTGGGCCTGCTCGTCGGTTTGCGTCTTGGCCTTGTCCTGAGCCTGCTGGTCGGTGGTGGTGCCGGCCTTGCCTTGAGCCTGCTCGTCGGTTTGCATCTTGGCCTTGTCCTGAGCCTGCTGGTCGGTGGTGGTGCCGGCCTTGCCCTGAGCCTGCTCGTCGGTCTTCAGCTTGGTCTTGTCCTGAGCCTGCTCGCCCATCTTGGAACCATTCTGGCAGCCAGCTTGCCCGGAAGCGCAATTGGCGTCTGCGCCAGACTGGCTTTCGGGCTGTTGTGTCTGAGCCATCGCCGTTCCACAGCCGAGCCCGATCGCCAGCATGCTGGTAATGAGAACATGTTTCATGGGGAAATCTCCCTGGGTAAGGTTCGTCCCTTCAGTGCGTAGAACCAGCACCCAAAAAAAATGTTCCGAGATAGTTGAGTGAGGGCTAAAAAACGACCTCGCTTGAGATCATACGATCGCGGGCGAAAGCCGCCGCTAAAACGACCTTTTCAACTCTGCCGATTGCCCTAGCTCTCTCCTGAGAGGAGACCGGATATGGCAATTTATAGTCTGAGAGTGGTCAGCTTCATTTTCGTTGTATTGGCTTTCGTTCCGGCCGCCGCGCATTTCTTCACGATGTTCAACAAAATGAAGCTCGACGGGCCGAACTATCTGGCTGCGCAACGCGCCTATGATGGATGGAGCCTGTTCGCCATCGTAGTGCTGGGACATTGC
>NZ_RZOM01001436.1:0-1163 GCF_003999175.1 Mesorhizobium sp. M7A.F.Ca.ET.027.03.2.1
GGGAGAGGGTAAGGGTGAGGGGCGGCGCCAACTTGCGAAAATTTGCCGGACCAACATCTCAGCCTCCCACCCTCATGGCGCGGCCGGTGGCAGCGTCGAAGACGCGCACCGACGACGTAGTGGGGGCGATGACAGCGGTGTCGCCGATAGTCAGTCCGACATCATTGTCGAACACCGTTTTCACAGCCGCCTCGCCCTGGCCGAGATGAACGATGGTGCGCGCACCGATCCGTTCGACAAAGGTCACCGGCATTGCGAGGCCCTGCCCATTCTGCACCAACGTCGCCTGTTCAGGCCGGAATCCGTAAAGCACCTCGCCGCGTGCACCACGCATGGCCGCTGCGAGTTCGCCCGGCAGCGGCGGCGTGACGCCCAGCGGTCCGAGATCGACGACCAGTCCGCGGTCGCTCTCCGCTGGCCTGCCCTTGAGCAGATTCATGCCCGGCGCACCGATAAAGCGGGCGACGAAGACATTGGCCGGATCGTTGTAGACCTCGAGCGGCGTACCGACCTGCTGCAGCACGCCATGATCCATGACCGCGATGCGGTCGGCCATGGTCATCGCCTCGAGCTGATCGTGGGTGACATAGACCATGGTCTGGCGGAACTGCCGCTGCAGCTGCTTCAGTTCGGTGCGCATGACGGCCCGGAAAGCGGCGTCGACATTGGACAGCGGCTCGTCGAGCAGGAAGATCGCCGGCTCCATGATCGCCGAGCGGCCGATCGCTACCCGCTGCAATATGTTGACCGACAGCCTGTCGGCCTTGCGGTCGAGCAGCGGCGAAAGCTGCAGCATCTCGGCGATGGCGCCGACACGGCGATCGATCTCGGCTTTGGCAGCCCCTCGCATTTTCGGTCCGTAGGCAAGGTTCTGGCGCACCGTCATATGCGTGAAGATGGCGTAGTTCTGGAAGACGAAGCCGACGCCGCGCCGGCCCATCGGCACGCCGGCCATGTCGCGCTCGCCAAACAGGATCTTGCCGCCGGTCGGCTCTTCCATGCCGGCGATCATGTTCATCGTCGTCGACTTGCCGCAGCCAGACGGCCCGAGCAGCGCCATGAACTCACCGTCTGATATTGCCAGGTCCATGGTTTTGAGCGCGGTGAAGTCGCCGAATTTCTTGACCAGGTTTTGCAAGTGGATCGCGCTCATGCCGGCACCT
>NZ_RZOM01001437.1:0-1162 GCF_003999175.1 Mesorhizobium sp. M7A.F.Ca.ET.027.03.2.1
GGCGAGGTCGTCGAAGATCGCATCCTTGGGCGGCTCGATCTCCTCGAGCAGTTGTTCCATCAACTGGTCATCATGGTCGGCCAGCGTCTCCAGCATCGAGAAACGCGCTTCGAGCTCGCGCGCCTTGTCGTCGCCGGGAATCTGCGCCACCTCGCTTTCGGCATATTCGCGATAGATGTAGGCGCGCTCCAGCGCCAGGTCGATCGAACCAATGACGACACCGTCCTTGCGCAGCGGAATCTGGCGCAGCAGCAACGGCACGGCACTGGCCGGCTGCAGCATCTTCAGCGTGTCGCGCACGCCGGTGATTGCCTTGTCGACCTTGTTGAGGAACAGAATGCGCGGCACTCCGAGATCGTCGAGCTTGCGCATGATCAGTTGCAGGGCAGGGATCTTCTTTTCATCGGCCTCGGCTACGACGACCGCGAGGTCGCAGGCGGCCAGCACCGGTTCGGCCTCGAAAGAGAATTCGATGGAACCGGGACAGTCGACGAAGGTGATCTGCTCGCCCATGAATTCGGTCGTGGCGACCGTCGCCTCGACGCTCATGGCGTGGGCGCGCGCCTCGGGCGAATGATCCGAAACGGTGTTGCCTGATGAAACGGGATTTTGTCGGGGAATTGAGCCCGTACGGGCCAATATGGCTTCGAGAAGTGTCGTCTTACCGCTTGCGAAGGGACCGACTATGGCAATGCATTTCGGTCCCGTGCGTCGTCCTCCGGCGCGAGTACCCATGACTGACCTCCACTCAGGCGTTTCCCGTAGGACCGACTGGCATGCATGGTTCAGGCGTGGTCAATCGGTCCTGAGCGGCGGCCGGCCTGTTTCGACCGTCGCGGGCGGGGTTCTTTTCAAGTGCCACCTGCCCAAAGCCATCGTCCCACTTGTTTGCCGGCAGGGCAAGAAAAATAGAAATCCTTTGCTCGGCCGTGGCCGGTGCGGATCATATGCTGGGCTGGCAGCCGGAAGCTGTTGCACGTCGGCCGATATCGGCCGAAACTGAAAACAGGCGACCCATCGCCCGCTGTTTGAAGGACCATCGACCCATGAAGATCATTGCCTGCGGCAGCGTGCCGAGCGTCATCGCGCCGGAAAAATACTTCACCGGCCGGGTGCTGCAGACGCCGATCATCGAGAAAGAGGCGCCGGCGCGGCTGCGGGC
>NZ_RZOM01001438.1:0-1158 GCF_003999175.1 Mesorhizobium sp. M7A.F.Ca.ET.027.03.2.1
GTGCTGAGTGGATCGGACACGGCAAAGGCAGCGTCGAGTTGTGCGGGTGAACGCCGTTCGGTCCGATTCCAGGCGACATATTGCACAATGCCGAAGCTTGGCCGTCGCGGCACCGTCTTCACGACTGGCATGCGGAAGCCGTCGCGGAAACGGGACCAGCGTGTGCCCAACGCTGTAACCATGTCCTCGAGAGTCGGCGGCGCGGCCACAGACGCATAGGTGATGGTGACATTGCCGGCGAGGCCGGCCTCGCGTGAAACCGGTAGCGGTATCGAGGCGAGATAGTCCGGCGGCACGTCGATAAGCCCACCGAACGGCCATTGCGTGCGCAGCGTGGCGGCGTCTGTCGGCGCGACATTCACGTCTATGTCGTTAGGCGTGCCGGCAACCCTGTAAGGGCAGCGGAAACGGCCGCAATTGGCTTGCGCCGAAAACTGCCACAGTGCGTAGCCTTGCCAGTTGCCCATCGGAAAATGCACGTCGATGTCGTTGGTGTAGCGCGCATACCAAAGCGGCAGCCGCGACAGGAGCCGGTATCGGTAGCTGTTGTCGGCAATGTAGCGGGCGGTCTTGCCGTTGGTGTACAGCACCGGGAAACGGCCGATGCGCCGATGCACCTGGCGTACGAACTCCTCGGCATCGTCGAGCGACATCCATTGCGAGGGGTCATTGCCCTCGATGTCGAGAGCCATGAGATCGTCCGGCGCAGGCTCGGCGAAATCGAGGAAATTGTTCGCCTGCTCGACCGGATTGCCGGGACGGGCAAGGTGATAGGCGCCCCATTTCAGGCCGAGTGCCTTGGCCACCACCCGGCGCGTCTGGAACAGTTCGCGCGTCACCGCATGACGTTTCCACAGCGCCTTGCAAAGCTTTACCTCAATGTCGTTGCCCAGGCAGAAATAGGCCGGCGGCATGCCGTCGGAGGCCTTGTTGATGAAGCCGACGACCCGCTTGTCGGTGGCGAGCTGGGCCCAGTCGATGGAATTATATTCGTAGGCATCGACGACCAGAGCGCGGTCGGCGTTCTTCCACGGCTCGGAAAAATCCGAGGCCGTTGCCGCCGTCGAAAGCGCCATCGTCGCCGCAAGAGCGAGGATCGCCAGCGCATGCCGGCCAAAAGTATGCAGCGGTTTTGGGGCAACGACATGCGCAGGAAAC
>NZ_RZOM01001439.1:0-1157 GCF_003999175.1 Mesorhizobium sp. M7A.F.Ca.ET.027.03.2.1
GCTGCAGCCGATGATCGGGCCGCTGCCGGCCTTCGTGCTGGCGGTTGGTCTCGCGGGCCTCATAGGCCTGCTCAACGGGGTCCTGGTCGGCTATGTCGGCATCAACCCCATCATCGCCACGCTCGGCATCGGCACGATCGGACTGGGCATCGTCCAGGCGGCAGTCGGCGGCGTCATCGTCTATGGCAGCAATCCCGCTTCCGCCGAGTTCGCCAAGGGCCGGCTGTTCGGCATTCCAGTCGTGGTGCTGATCTTCCTGGTCATTGCTCTTGTCGGCCATTTCGTGCTGTCCCGCTCCTTCTGGGGCAGATGGACGCTTGCCACCGGCGGCAATTACAGCGCCGCCGAGGCAAGTGCGGTTCCGGTGCAGGCCGTGAAGGCTGGCGCCTTCGTGATCACAGCACTCGCTTCCGGCATCAGCGGCGGCCTGCTCGGGCTGACGCTGCAGAGCGCGCGGCCGCTCATCGGCGGCGGCTACGAATTCAGTGCCATCACGGCGGTGGTGGTCGGCGGCGTGTCGATCGTCGGTGGCTTCGGATCGGTGCCACGGGCCATCGCCGGCCTCATCTTCGTGCAACTGTTGACCAACGTCATGGTGCTCGACGGTGTGCGCACGCCGATCCAGGGTTTCGTGCTCGGCATCCTGATCGTCGGCGCCGTTGGCATGGATGCGGCGCTGCGCAAGCGGGGCGTGGCGTGATGCGTTTTCTTTCGCTTGTCTCGCAGCATCGCGTCGTCGTCATTCTCGGTCTGACGCTCGTCATTTCCGCGCTGGTGGTCCCCGGCTACCTCTCGGCATCGACCCTCGGCCTCGGCCTCGACCGGGCGGCGACGATCGGCCTGATCGCGATCGGCCTGACGGTGCTTTTGATATCGGGCCAGATCGACCTCTCCGGTGGCGCGGTGTTTGCCCTGGCCGGCATCGTGTCGGTCATCCTGCAGCGAGAGATCGGCATCCTGCCTGCTGCGATCGTCGGCATCCTGGTCGGTACCCTGGCAGGCGCCGTCAACGGCATGCTGGTCGTCGGCCTGAAGGTGAATTCGCTCGTGCTGACGCTCGCGACGATGCTCATCTTCCGCTCGCTCGCGCACTGGATCACCAACAGCCAGCCGGTGACCGGAACCGACATCATGCTCTCCCTGGCGCTGGCCAAGAT
>NZ_RZOM01000143.1:0-8610 GCF_003999175.1 Mesorhizobium sp. M7A.F.Ca.ET.027.03.2.1
CACTTCGAATCCGCTCGGGCCGAATATGCCAAGAATGAAGGGAACGCCGAGCAGCACGATATTGGAAAAGGCGGACGAAACCCCGCCGACGACGCCGGCGCGGGCATCCCTGCCGAAGATACGGGTGGTGACCAGATGGCCGGCGGCCCAAGTGATGGCGACCGCGGCGAAATAGGCGCCCCACAGCGACCATGGCGCCACGCCGTGGAAATCGGACTTCACCATTGTCTGGAACAGAAGCAGCGGCATCGCCACGTTGATGGCAAATTCCGATATCCCCTCGCCGCTCGCTGGCTTCAAATAGCCGGTAAACCCGGCGAGATAGCCGAGCGCGACAAGGCTGAAGACGAAAAGGACGGTTTCGGTGAGCGGAGACATTTTTACCGTGACGGGCGAATTTCCCGTGATAGGCGAGCCACGACCGCGACGCAATCGCGCCTGAATTTGATCATCGTCGGCTGGCAGCGTTATAGAGGGTTTGGATCATCAGGGCGGACACGAACGACAAATGGCTTTTGTCGGACTCTCGAAACTTAGTCGTTTGCGGCGGGCATGGCTGACGGCTATCGTCGCCGCACTGCTTTGCCTTGCCGCGACCGCGCTTGCAGTTGCCGAGACGAAAAGCCTCAAGGGCGTGGCGCTGATCATCGGCCAGTCGAATTACCTGCACATCGCCGCCCTGCCCAACCCCGCCAACGACGCCCGCGACATGGCCAAGATGCTGACCGACCTTGGCTTCGACGCGCGCAGCGTCACCGACCGTGACGCCACCAAGCTGAAGCGCGACCTGGAGCGGTTCACCGAAGATGCCGACGGCGCCGATGTCGCCTTCATCTACTATTCTGGTCATGGCATCGAGGCCGGCGGCGAAAACTATCTGGTTCCGGTCGATGCCGACGTCTCGTCTCTGAAGGACGCCCGCACCAGCCTTGTGCCGATATCTGCCGTCATGGAGGCATTGAAAAAGACAGTGCCGGTGACGATCATGCTGCTCGACGCCTGCCGCACCAATCCATTCCCCGCGGATGCCATGGTCCGGCGCTCACCGACCGCTTCCGCCTCACCCATAGGCGCCGGCGGGTTGGAGCCGGTGCGCGGCGCCAAGGCGCTCGGCAATGCACCGGCGGCCGACGCGAGCCTGGGTACGGTGGTCGGCTTTGCCGCAGAACCGGGTCGTCCGGCGCTTGATGGCGCCGCCGGCGAAAACAGCCCTTACGCGTCCGCCCTGCTGCGCCACCTCGCGGCGATGAAGGGCACCGAGTTCGGCTCGGTCATGCGCATGGTGACCGAGGAGGTCTATCTCGACACAAAGGCAAAACAGCGCCCCTGGGTCAATGAAAGCCTGCGCCGGCTGCTCTATTTCGGCGTCGCACCAACGGAGCCGACCGGCGACGATGGGCTGATCACCGGCGAGCGGCGCCAGCTGTTGCTGACGATTTCCGACCTGCCCGATCCGAAACGGGCGCAGGTGGAACTGGCCTCGCGGCAGGAAGGCGTGCCGCTCGACGCGCTTTATGGCGTGCTGAAGGCGCTCGGCACGGAAAAGATCCCCGAAGACCCGACCGACCTGCAAAAGGTGCTCGACGCCCAGGCCGAGCGCCTGAGGAAGATGATGTCCGAGCGTGCAGCACTGCGCACCGACGATCCGGAAATCAAACGGCTTGTCGCTTCCGCCGACAAGGCGATCGGCCAGGGCGCCATCGTGACGGCGCGCAAATTCCTCGACGATGCGGTCGGCCGGGTCGAGCAGACCAACCATGCGGTCGATCAAGCCGAGGATCTCGTCAAGCAGAAGCGTCTTGCCGATGCCGCGATCTATGCCAGGCGTGCCGATGCCTCGGGGCTGGTGTTCGACTACAAATCCGCCGCCGGCGACTACGCCAAGGCGTTTTCGCTGGCCGAAAAATGGGACGACAAGCTGCGCTGGAACTATAAGAACCAGGAAGCCGAGGCGCTCAACGCCTACGGCTACGCCACCGGCGACCTCGATGCGCTGCAGCACGCCATTGAGGCCTATCGCACCATCCTGAACTTCATCCCCAATGGCGAACAGAATCGCGACTGGGCCATCACCCGCAACAACATGGCGGTGGTGCTGCAGACCATCGGCGAGCGCGAGACGGAGACCGCGCGCCTTGAAGAGGCAGCGCGGATCTTTCGCGATTCCCTTGTCGTGTTCGAGCGCGAGAAGGACGATCTCAACTGGGCCGCCGCGCAGAACAATCTGGCCAATGTGCTGTTGAAGATCGGCGAGCGCGAGAGCGACCCGAAGCGCCTGAACGAGGCGGTTGTGGCGATGCGCGCGACGCTCCAGAAACGCCCACGCGAAAAAGTGCCGCTCGAGTGGGCCGCTTCGCAGAACAATCTCGGCCTGGCGCTCTATGCGCTTTCCGAGCGCGAGGCCGCCGGCGAACATCTGACGCAAGCCGAGGCGGCCTACCGGCTGGCACTTGAGGAATACACACGCGAAAAGGCGCCGGTGGAATGGGCGATGGTCGAGAACAATCTCGGCAACACGCTGGTGTCACTCGGCATCCAGCTCAACGACAAGGCGAAGATAAACGAAGCGGCCGACGCGTTCCGTGCCGCGCTCGAGGTGCGAACCCGTGAGACCTTCCCCGTCTCATGGGCGACCAGCAGGCTCAACCTCGGCAACGCGCTGAGCGGTGTCGCCCGCTTCGATATGGGCACCGGCGCGCTTGAAGAGGCCGCGGCCGCCTATGATGATGCACTGACGGTCTTTACCCGGCAGCGTTTCCCGATGGACTGGGCGTCGGCGCAGAACAATCTCGGTTCGATCTACCAGACGCTTGGCCAGCGCGCCCGCGACGCGGCCAAGCTGGAGCAGTCGGCGAGCGCCTTCCGGGCGACCCGGCAGGTCTATGTCAGACGGAAATTCCCTCGCGATTGGGCAATGAGCCACTACAATCTCGGCAACACGCTGCAGCTTCTGGGCGGCGTGACCGACAAGCCGGAACATTATGGTGAAGCCATTGCCGCCTACCGCGATGCGTTGCGCGAGTACAAGCGCGAGACGAATCCCCGCCAATGGGCGCTGGCCCAGGCCGGCCTCGGCTCGACGCTGCACTGGCTGAGCATGAGCAATGCCGACTCCAGGACCCTGCTTGAGTCCATAGCGGCCCGCCGGGCAGCCCTCGAAGTACTCACCGTCGACGCGGCACCGGTCGACTGGGCCAACGCCCAGAACGGCATCGGCATGAGCCTGCTCAACCTCGGAAATCTCGAACGCACCGGCAAATATCTCGGTGACGCTGAGGCCGCCTTCACGGCGACGCTGAAGGTATTCTCGAGGGAAGGCCTGCCCATGCAATGGGCCTTCGCGCAGAACAATCTCGGTGACGTCAGCTGGAACCGAGCCAGCTATGGCGGGGGCAAGGCCGAATATCAAAAGGCGATCGAATTCTTCGAGAACGCCAAGCAGGGCTTTACCGAAGCCGGCTACACGATCCCCATCCCGCTCACCGACCAGAAGATCGATCTGGTGAAGAAGCAGATGGCGAAGAAGTAGGTCTACGCATCCCGCCGACCGCGCCTTGTCTTTCGGCTGGCTTTACCGTCCCTATATGTCCCGTCACCGGAACCCATTGCCGGGAACCGGAGAAGGATAGCGGATGATTCGATTTGCCTTGGCGGTGTTCCTGTTTCTTATTCCCGGCGTAGCCCACGCCACGGATGCAGGCTGGGCGCTGCTGCGCGATGGCGGACACGTCGTGCTGCTGCGTCATGCCATGGTCACCGGCACCACCGACCCGGCCAATTTCGACATCGACAGTTGTGCCACCCAGATGAACCTGTCGGCGCGTGGCAAGCAACAGGCGAGCAAGATCGGCGCTCTGTTTGCCGCCCGTGCGGCACCGATCGAGCGCGTGTTGTCCAGCCGCTATTGCCGCTGCCTCGACACTGCCCGCATCGCCTTCGAGGCCGAGCCGGAGCTGTTTGCTCCGCTCGATCTCCTGAAGGGCGACGAGGCGCAGAAAGCCGCGCAGATCGCGGCGATCCTGAAAGAAATCCGCGCCTATTCCGGCTCCGACAATCTGGTCATGGTTACCCATCTGGAAGACATCGTGGCGCTGACCGGCATCTCACCGCGCGAAGGCGAGGCCGTGGTCGTGGAGCCGCAGGGCGATGGCCTGCGCGTGCTCGGCCGCGTCACCTTCTGAGCGCCCTGCGCGCGATCGCTGACGTCGAAAGCGGTGTTGCCTAAATGCCACCGCCGCAAGAAGCCGCAAATCCGCCACGACAATGCCGCTTGCGACAACCCGTCGCAGGGGCTATAGGCGCGCTCCCGGTCACGAGAACCGAAGTGAGCACAACGGTTGGAGCTTTCGCCTCCGCCCGTGCAGGCGGCTTTGCCGCCCTGTATACGGCGCTGCTTTGGGGATTGGGATCGCGGATGTAGCTCAGCGGGAGAGCGCCGGATTTGAGTCCGGAGGTCGGGGGTTCAATTCCCTTCATCTGCACCACGGATAGCTCAGTTTGGTTAGAGCATCAGATTGTTAATCTGACTGTCGAAGGTTCGATTCCTTCTCCATTGGCCTGAAAAGCCATCCGAAAAACGGTCCGGGGACTGGAATGCGAAAGACTGGACGGATGGCCCAAGCCCTCGGGCGCGGATCATCCCAAGCGTCTCTCGCCATCGGCTCGCGGCCAGGCCCGCGGTGACGATCAAGGCGCAGCGTCGCCGGCAAGGGAGGCCAAGGCCTCCGGCGCCCGCTTCACTGCCCCGCGATCCGCTCCCGAAGGCCCGCCACGGATTGATGCCACCAGTCCCCGGATCATTCGTGCCCGGGCTATGACGCAAGAGACGACGTGAAACGAGAAACGAAAGGAACGATCGCCGCATGACTTGACGCCTCGCATGGGGCCATGCCCGACAGGAGTAAGACAATGACAATTCTCGACAAGGTTCTTGGGCGCGAGCGCGTCCTCGTAAAGGAAAACGAACGTGCCCTCACCCTCCACAAGGGGGAAATCAAGACTGTCCTGCTGCCGGGCGAGCACTGGCTCGCCAACCGGCGCGGCAGCCTCGAAGTGTCCCGGCACGATCTGAAGAACCCGGAATTCGTTTCGGCATACGAGAAGGCGTTGTTCGACAAGCTCCCGGATGTAGCCGCGCGTCATTTCACCGTCGTTCGCACCGGGCGCACGGATGTCGCCATCATCGAGCGTGACGGCAATCTGCACGCCGTGCTGGCGCCGGACCGCAAGCTGGTGCTGTGGACGGATGCCGGCCCGTGGAAGGTGACGCTGATCGACACATCAGTCGATCTCGCCATCGATGCGGCGGTCATGCGCCGGCTCGGCCAGGCCCGGAAGGCGGAATTGATGGCCGTCCATCCGGTCGTCGACGGTCAGGCCGGACTGCTGTTCATCGACGGTGTTCTGGTCAGGACGCTGACGGCGGGCGTGCATGGCTTCTGGAACGTCGGACGCATGGTGCAGATCAAGGTCGTCGACCTCAAGCGCCAGTCGCTCGACGTTGCCGGGCAGGAAGTGCTGACCAAGGATCGCGTGACGATCCGCGTCAACATCGCGGCCGAATACCGGGTCGTCGATCCTGTCAAGGCGGTGAGCATGGTGCAGGACTTCTCCGAAGCCCTTTACCGCGCCCTGCAGTACGCCTTCCGCAAGACCCTTGGCGCGCTGACACTCGATCAGATCCTTGAAAAGAAGGTGACGATCGACGAGGAGGCCGCTGGCAAGGTCCGCGCCGATATGGCCGAGATCGGGGTGGAGGTCAGCGATATCGCGCTCAAGGATGTCATCCTGCCGGGCGAGATGCGCGAGATCCTCAACCAGGTGGTGTCAGCCGAAAAGCAGGCCGAGGCCAACATCATCCGTCGCCGCGAGGAGACGAACGCGACGCGTTCCCTCCTCAACACGGCCAAGGTGATGGCGGAAAACCCGGTGATGCTGCGGTTGAAGGAGCTCGAGGCTCTGGAAACCATCGCCGGCAAGGTCGAGCGGCTGACCGTCCACAACGGAACCGGCGGGCTGCTGAACGATCTGGTCAAGCTCCGCGACAGCTGATGCATGTCGCCCAAAGTGGTTCCGGTTTTGGAAAAACGACCTGCATCGAAACAAAGGCTGACGTGACGTCAACAGAAGGGCCGCCGGGTAAACCGGCGGCCCTTCTTGCGTTTCCTGGATGCCCTACCCATCTGCGCCCGGCGCATCAGGCCTTTTCCTGCCGGGAAAAACCGATTAGACAGCGCCCAAACAAGATGCGGACAGATTCCGCCCGCAACCGAAGGAAAAGCCCTTGTCCACCACGTTCGACAAAGTCGCCAAGATCATTGCCGACACCAGCGAGATCGATATCGACACCATCACGCCCGAGAGCCATACGATCGACGACCTCGGCATCGACAGCCTCGATTTCCTCGACATCGTCTTCGCCATCGACAAGGAATTCGGCATCAAGGTGCCGCTGGAAAAGTGGACCCAGGAGGTCAATGACGGCAAGGCTTCGACCGACGATTACTTCGTCATGAAGAACCTGTGCGCCAAGATCGACGCGCTGGTTGCCGCCAAAACCGCCTGACATCGGTTGAGCGCGCGATCTTGACGCGCTCTGCCGCCTGACCCACAAAGCCGCCCATGAGCAGCCCCCGCGACGTCGTCATCACTGGTATCGGCCTTGTCTCCTCGCTGGGGGAAGGTCCGGACGCCCATTGGCAGAAGCTCGCGCAGCCGGGCCTGGAACCGGTGCTCGAAGCGGCGCGCTTTGCACCCTATACCGTTCATCCATTGCCGGAGATCGACTGGAACCTGCAGATCGCCAAACGTGGCGATCAGCGCCAGATGGAAACCTGGCAGAGGCTCGGCACCTATGCCGCAGGCCTGGCGCTGGACGACGCCGGCATCAAGGGCAATGACGAACTCTGCACGACCATGGACATGGTCGTGGCCGCGGGCGGCGGCGAACGCGACGAGGCGGTCGATGCCGCCATTCTCGCCGCTTCGCAAAGCCGCAACGACCGCGATGTGCTGATCAACGAGAATTGACCACCGAATTGCGGCCGACACTGTTCCTGGCGCAGCTTTCCAATCTGCTCGCCGGCAACATCTCCATCGTCCACAAGGTGACCGGTTCATCCAGAACCTTCATGGGCGAGGAAGGTGCCGGCGTCGCCGCCGTCGAGACAGCAGCCGCGCGCATCCGCTCCGGCCAGTCGACGCACATCCTGGTCGGCGGCGCCTTCCAGACCGAACATTCCGACATGCTGCTCGGCTATGAACTCGCCGGCTATCTGCATCGCGGCCCGTGGAGGCCGGTCTGGCAAAGACAGGGCGCTGAGGGCGGCGGCGTCGTGACTGGATCCGGCGGTGCCTTCCTGGTGCTGGAGCAGCGCGAACACGCGATGAGCCGCGGCCGCAAGATCTATGCCGAGCTTGGGCCGGTCGTCTCCGGCCGCGCCAGGCGCCCACGGGGAGAACTCGACGCCCAGATCGCCGCCCTGCTCAAGCAGGCTGCAATGCCGAACGGCAAATTGCTGGCCATGTCGGGCGCGTCGGGCGCCCATACGGCAACCATCGCCGAGAAAGCCGCGCTCGATGCCAATCCGGCGATTGCCGCGCGCGGTTTCTCGACGCTGACCGGACACATGAAGGAAGCACAGTTTCCCTTCGCTGTGGCACTGGCGGCGCTGGCCGTCGATCGCAAGGCCGCCTACCCTGTTTTTGATGCCGCAGCCGAGAAGCCGTTCGAAGGGGTTCCCGCAACCGTCCTTGCAACGGCGATCGGCTATCACCAATTCGAGGGCATGGCGCTCGTCAACGCCGCCTGAGGCGGTGGTCCACGATCCATGCCGCAACGATAAACGATCGAGGGCTACCGCATGGCCAATCTGAACGATCATATGGGCAGGCCGATCGTTGCCGTCACCGGCATCGGCGTGGTGACCTCGCTTGGCGTCGGCAAGGCCGATAATTGGGCGGCGCTGACCTCGGGCAAGTCGGGCATCCACCCGATTACCCGTTTTCCGGTCGATCATCTCAACACCCGCATTTCCGGCATGGTCGACTTCCTGCCGTCGAGCTCGAAGGGCTCCAGCCATCTCACCTATGAACTGGCGGAAACCGCCGCGCGTGAGGCCGTGGCCGAGTCCGGCCTCGATTCCGGTGATTTTGGTGGTCCTCTCTTCCTCGCTTCACCGCCGGTCGAACTCGACTGGCACGACCGCTTCGCGCTCTACAATTCCAATGATTTGGACTCCGGCGGCGAACGGCTGCTGCGGGTGGCGCGCGGATTGAAAGAACTCGACTTTTTCGAGACCACGCAGTTCGGCTCGATCGCCGGCCGGCTTGCCGACCGTTTCGGCACCCGCGGGCTGCCGATCACGCTGTCGACCGCCTGCGCTTCCGGCGCCACCGCCATCCAGCTCGGCGTCGAGGCGATCCGCCGCGGCGAATGCGACCGCGCGCTGTCGATCGGCGCCGACGGTTCGGCGACCGCCGAGGCGCTGATCCGCTTTTCGCTGCTGTCAGCGCTGTCGACCCACAACGACATTCCCGAAAAGGCGTCAAAACCTTTCTCCAAGGACCGCGACGGCTTTGTCCTCGCCGAGGGTTCGGGCGCGCTGGTGC
>NZ_RZOM01001440.1:0-1154 GCF_003999175.1 Mesorhizobium sp. M7A.F.Ca.ET.027.03.2.1
CTCCAGACGGCCACGCTCATCGATCAGATAGCTGGCGAAGCCGGTGGCCGCGACGATCAGGCCCACCACGGCGACCGCGACCGCCATTGCCACCAGAATATCGGGATTGGTGCCTGTGCTGATGAAGGACAGCGGCGTCACCGCCACCGCGGCCATAGCCGTGAAATGCAGGCCGACGATCGCCAGCACCAGCAGCCCGATGGTGAGATAATGCGACCAGCCGTATGGCCGGCGCACGGCATGGCCGACGGCCAAGGCGGAGAACACGGCCGAGATGACCAGTGAGGCCACGACATAGGAGCCGTCCCATTCGACGATGCCGGCAACATGATAAGCCATCATGCCGGTGTAGTGCATGGCCGAAATCGCCAGGCCGACGACGATGCCGCCCCATTCCGGAGCTAGGCGCCGGCTCTTGCCGGATGCGAGGGTGAAGCCCAGCCCGGTGCCGATGATGGCGATGACCAGGGATGCCATGGTCAGGACCGGATCGAAGGTGATCGGCGCGCCGGGCTGGTAGGCCAGCATGGCGATGAAATGGGTGCACCAGATCGACGAGCCGGCGGCGACCGCGGTCAGGAACAGCCAGCCCTTCATCTGCACGCCGGCGGTTTTCCTCGAACGGTCGAAGAGGCCGATCGTCACCCAGCAGCCGGTGACGCACATCAGCGCCGCCAGCAGGACAAGCCACAGATTATGCTCCATGGCGATGCATGATATAACGCGCATCAAGAACGGCCCGAGTCCGAGGACACCCACGACAAAGCAGGCAAGAAGCCGCCCGGAACGTGGTCAAGGCGGCTTTGTCGTAAGTGTTAGCGGCACGGCGTGAAAACTTGATTAAGTCCCTCCAGCAAATGCAGCCTTTGATTGCAGCAGATTGTTTTCGCTGCCAGCCCCCCCGGCCATGCGCTGGACCAGAAGCCATGCACGCACGCGTGCTTGCTCGCTCTGCCGTTCCTGCTAAAAGGCGCTGCGACAATCCGTGACGCCCAGGCTGGGGCGTCCGCCATCGACGGAGTAGAAATGTCCAAGGCCAAAGACGTCAAAAAAGTCGTGCTTGCCTATTCAGGCGGTCTCGACACATCCATCATCCTGAAATGGCTGCAGACTGAACTCGGCGCCGCAGTCGTGACTTTCACCGCCGATCTCGG
>NZ_RZOM01001441.1:0-1153 GCF_003999175.1 Mesorhizobium sp. M7A.F.Ca.ET.027.03.2.1
GAACGGACCTTTCTTGAACGGCGCCATGCCTTCGCGCGCAAGCTCGTCGGCGCGCTCGTTCTCGACATGACCGTCATGGCCCTTGACCCAGTTCCAGGTGACCTTGTGGCGCTTGTTGGCCTCGTCGAGCGCCTGCCAGAGTTCACCGTTCTTCACCGGCTTCTTGTCGGCGGTCTTCCAGCCGTTCTTCTTCCAGCCGTGGATCCACTTGGAAATGCCGTCCATGACATATTTGCTGTCGGTGTGAAGGTCGACCGTGCACGGTTCCTTCAGCGCGTTCAGCGCCGAAATGGCGGCCAACAGTTCCATGCGGTTGTTGGTCGTCTCGGCTTCCCCGCCGGAAAGCTCCTTGGTGGTGCCGTTGAAGCGCAGGATCGCGCCCCAGCCGCCAGGGCCGGGATTGCCCGAACAGGCGCCGTCGGTGAAGATCTCAACCTGCTTGCTCATGATACCCCATATCAGGCCAATCCATATTCCGAAGGAGATTTGATCGCCCGGTGGAACCGCATCCTTCTGATGTATTCGGACGGATCGCGTTTCATCACCAGCCCGCCATCGGGAACGGTCAACCAGTCGTACAGCCGGGTCAGCATGAAGCGCAACGCCGAACCGCGCGCCAGCACCGGCAGCGCAGCTTGTTCCTGGTCGCTCAGGGGCCGGACGCTCTGGTAGCCGGCGAGCAGCGCCTTGCCCTTGGTGAGATTGAAGGAAAAATCCTTCTCGAAGCACCAGGCGTTGAGACAGGTGGCGACATCGTATGCGTAGAGGTCGTCGCAGGCGAAATAGAAATCGATCAGGCCGGACAGTTTTTCGCCGAGGAAGAAAACGTTGTCCGGGAAAAGATCGGCGTGGATGATGCCTTTGGGAAGGTCCTTCGGCCAGTTGCGCTCGAAATCGGCAAAGTCGGCATCGACCTCGGCCGCTAGGCCCGGCTCGACCTCGTCTGCGCGATCGCGCGCTGCATCCCAGAGCTTGCGCCAGCCGTCGATGGCCAGGGCATTCGGACGCGTCATCGAAAAATCGGCGCCGGCCAGATGCAATTGCGCCAATGCCTTGCCGACCTCGGCACAATGCGTTGCTGTGGGCCGCCGCAACGAAAGCCCTTCCAGGAAGGTGATGATGACCGCCGGCCGGCCGGCGAGCGTGCCGATGA
>NZ_RZOM01001442.1:0-1153 GCF_003999175.1 Mesorhizobium sp. M7A.F.Ca.ET.027.03.2.1
CGGCCAACGCTGGTCGACCCACAGTTCGGCATACCAGCGCAGCGACCAGCCCGGCGTCGGAAATGCCAGCGAATTGCTCGAGGTCAGCGACATAGGGATCACGATCAGCAGGGGCAGGATGATGAACGCCAGCAACGTCGCCGCATAGGCATACATCAGCCACTTCCGGAAGCGGTCGGCGCTCATGCGACATGCGCCTTGCGGCGGAAGAGGACGGACGCCGTCCAGAACAGCAACGCAAACAACACGAGGATCATCAGCAGTTGCAGCGAAAGCGCTGCACCCATGCCCCAGTTCAGTGTGCTGTTCGTGTAGAAAGCTATGTAGCTGGAGATCATCTGGTCGGTCGGCCCGCCGACAAGCGTCGGGGTGATGTAGTAGCCAAGTGCGAAGACAAAAACGATCGCCCCGCCAGACAGGATCCCTGGCAGGATCAACGGCAACTGCACGCGGCGCCATGCCGTGAGCCACGGCGCACCCAGCGACAGTGCCGCGCGCATGTAGGTGGTCGGAACCCGCCGCATGACAGCGACGACGGAGAGCACCATCATAGGCAGCAGAACCTGAACCATCGCCAAATAGAGCGAAAAGCGGGTGTAGATGAGGTCGAGGGGTTCGCTGACGATACCCAATCCGAGCAGAGTGGAATTCACGGGGCCGTTCTTCTGCAGCACGATGATCCAGATGACGGTGCGCACCAGCAGCGATGTCCAGAGCGGAAACAGGATCAGCGCGAACATGAGCTTCGACCAGGCCGGCGGCGCGCTGACAATTGCCTGCGCCAGCGGCACGGCGAGCACCGCGCAGATGACGGTCACCACGATGCTGATCCAGATCGTACGCAGCAGCGCGTCGACGAAGATGGCGCGGTCGGCGGAAACGGCTTCGATCGAATTGTCCGCGCCTCGCTTCAGGTCCAGGCTCGCAAGCAGATAATAGTCCGTTCGCGCGCTTTGCTGGCGCGCTATGACCTGCCAGAGATCGATGTCTTTCCAACCGGCCTGTTTGGCGAGCACCTCGTCGCGCACGGGGCGCATGTCGAGCTTGCCGTCGGCCGCATCCTTTGCCGTCTTGATGACGAGGAAACGGCTGCCGACGACGCGCTGGTTCACGAGTTGCGCCAGGACGCCTTCCTTCCCGGCGCGCCGCGCGT
>NZ_RZOM01001443.1:0-1152 GCF_003999175.1 Mesorhizobium sp. M7A.F.Ca.ET.027.03.2.1
GCCAGTCCTTCGGCGCCTTCCTGGCGCGCGGCATCTCGTTCGAGCTTGTCGGCGCCGGCAATGACTATGTCGGCAAGGGCCTGTCGGGCGGACGCATCGTCATCCGGCCGCCGGAAGAGGCCAAGATCGTCGCCGCCGAGTCCATCATCGTCGGCAATACGGTGCTCTATGGCGCCACCGAGGGCGAGGCCTACTTTGCCGGCGTCGCCGGCGAGCGTTTCGCTGTGCGCAATTCGGGCGTCGCCGCGGTCGTCGAAGGCGTCGGCGACCATGGCTGCGAGTACATGACGGGCGGCATCGTCGTCGTCATCGGCAAGACCGGCCGCAATTTCGCCGCCGGCATGTCGGGCGGCGTCGCCTATGTGCTGGACGAGGCGGGCGATTTCGCCGAGCGCTGCAACATGGCGATGGTCGAGCTGGAGCCGGTTCCGGAAGAAGACGATCTGATGGAAAGGCTGCTGCACCATGGCGGCGACCTTGACCACAAGGGTCGCGTCGACGTCTCCGGCGACATGACCAGCCATGACGAGGAGCGGCTTTACCAGCTGATTTCCAACCATGTGCATTACACCGGGTCGGTACGTGGTCGCGAGATTCTCGACGACTGGACGATTTTCCGGCCAAAGTTCCGCAAGATCATGCCGGTCGAATACCGCCGCGCCCTGATCGAGATGGAACGCATGCGCATGGGCGTCGCGGCGGAATAGGCTTTGCAATTGCCGGGGAGCCCAAGCTTCCCGGCCCATCTTCATCGACAGTTTGACCTCCGGCGCAAGGTTGCCATGGCTGCCTCAAGGGGTTAACGGGTGCGGCGAAAACCGCACCATCTGGACAGCAGGAACTGGACTATGGGCAAGGTAACAGGCTTTCTCGAAATCGACCGGCAGGTGCACAAGTACCAGCCGGCCTCCGATCGCATCCGGCATTTCCGTGAATTCACGCTGCCGATGTCCGACAAGGAGGTCGAGAAACAGGCCGCGCGCTGCATGGATTGCGGCATTCCGTTCTGCCATGGGCCGACCGGTTGCCCGATCCACAACCAGATTCCGGACTGGAATGACCTCGTCTACAATGGCGACTGGGACAACGCGATCCGCAACCTGCATTCGACCAACAATTTCCCGGAGTTCACCGGCCGCATCTGCCCCGCGC
>NZ_RZOM01001444.1:0-1149 GCF_003999175.1 Mesorhizobium sp. M7A.F.Ca.ET.027.03.2.1
GTCAAGTACTACGCCGAGTATCCGTCGGCCTCTGGCAAGTACTGGTCGATCCCGGCCGAGGGTGACGCAGTCGGCTGGTCCTACCGTAAGGACTGGTTCGAGGACCCCAAGGAAATGGAAGCCTTCAAGGCCAAGTATGGCTACGATCTCGGCGTGCCGAAGGATTTCAAGGCGCTGCGCGACATTGCCGAATTCTTCCACCGTCCCGACCAGAAGCGCTACGGCGTCGCCATCTACACCGACAATTCATATGATGCCCTGGTGATGGGCGTCGAGAACGCCATCTTCTCCTACGGCGGCGAACTTGGCGACTATGCCACCTACAAGGTCGACGGGATCATCAACTCCGATCAGAACGTCAAGGCGCTCGAGGTCTACAAGGAACTCTATTCCTTCACACCTCCTGGTTGGGCCAAGAGCTTCTTCATCGAGGACAACCAGGCGATCACCGAGAATCTGGCTGCGATGAGCATGAACTACTTCGCCTTCTTCCCGGCGCTCATCAACGAAGCCTCGAACCCGAATGCCAAGAACACAGGCTTCTTCGCCAACCCGGCCGGCCCGAACGGCGACCAGTTCGCCGCGCTCGGCGGCCAGGGCATCTCCGTCATCTCCTATTCCAACAACAAGGAAGAGGCGATGAAGTTCCTGGAATGGTTCATCAAAGACGAGACGCAGAAGAAGTGGGCGGAACTCGGCGGCTACACGGCAAGTGCCAAGGTGCTCGAGTCGCCTGAATTCCAGAACGCCACGCCTTACAACAAGGCCTTCTACGAAACCATGTTCAAGGTGAAGGACTTCTGGGCGACGCCGGAGTACGCCGAGCTGCTCATCGCGATGAACCAACGCGTCTATCCGTACATCACCGGCAATCAGGGCACGGCCAAGGAAGTGCTCGATGCGCTCGCCTCGGACTGGAACGCGACGTTCAAAAAGTACAACCGCGTGAAGTAAGCGGCACTAACGCTCGGAAGGGGTGGGAGCCCACCCCTTCCGTTTTCTTTTCACAAGGAAGGAACTGGCTTTGGCCACTGCAGTCATGACCACGCTGGATCCCAACTCGCGCTCCGCCACCCGCGGCATGAGCGACCTCACGATCCGAAATCTCTTCATCATCCCGACGATCGTTTTCCTGATCGTCTTCAACAT
>NZ_RZOM01001445.1:0-1148 GCF_003999175.1 Mesorhizobium sp. M7A.F.Ca.ET.027.03.2.1
TTGCCGAGCTGCTCGACCAGCTGTCGCTGGTGGCATTGGCCTTCCCGGCCTTCAGCGACGGCCGCTCCTTCTCCAAGGGAGAACTGCTGCGCGGCCGCTACCATTTCGAAGGTGCCGTTCGCGCCACGGGCCAGGTGCTGGTGGACCAACTGCCGCATATGCTGCGGCTAGGCTTCGACGAGTTCGAGATTTCCAATGCGGTGCTGTTGAAGCGCCTGGAGGAGGGCCGCACCGGCGGATTGGGGCTCTACTACCAGCCAGCCGCCGTGCCGGAACCAAAAGGCCCGAAATACTCCTGGCGGCGCGTTCGCAGCAGCTGACGTTGCGGTAATTCCGCGCGTCTTTACATCAGCCGTGTTCAGGCCTTCTCTTGATCATCCGGATGGAAAATCCGTGGACGATCGGGGAGGGGTCTTCATGCGTTACGACTATGTCATAGCCGGCGGTGGGTCCGCCGGCTGTGCGCTTGCCGCACGGCTTTCGGAAGATCCCTCGAAAACGGTCTGCCTGATCGAAGCTGGCGGCGGGGGCAGGGATATGCTGATCCGTGCTCCGGCTGGCATTATCGGCATGCTTTCCGGCCGGCCCAGGATAAACAACTGGGCCTTCGAAACCGTGCCGCAGCAAGGTCTTGGCGGCCGCAAGGGCTACCAGCCGCGCGGCAAGGCGCTGGGCGGCTCCAGCGCCATCAATGCAATGCTCTATGTCAGGGGCCATCGCAGCGACTATGACGAATGGGCAAATCTGGGCTGCGAGGGCTGGTCGTGGGATGAGGTTCTGCCCTATTTCCGGCGCGCCGAGTGCAATGAGCGCGGCACCGATGCCTTGCATGGCGGGGACGGCCCGCTGAAAGTGTCGAACCAGCGCTCGCCGAGGCCGATCGCCAAGGCCTTCATAGAGGCTTGTGCCGAAAACCAGATTCGCGCCTCGGATGATTTCAACGGACCGGAACAAGAGGGCGCCGGCTATTTCCAGGTGACCCAGTTTGCCGGTGGCGCCCGTAATGGCGAGCGCTGTTCGACTGCCGCCGCCTATCTCCATCCGGTGATGCAGCGGACCAATCTGACTGTGATCACGCGGGCGCACGCCACAGGCATCGTCCTTGACGGCAAGCGCGCCACCGGTATCCGCTACCGGACACGCAAAGG
>NZ_RZOM01001446.1:0-1146 GCF_003999175.1 Mesorhizobium sp. M7A.F.Ca.ET.027.03.2.1
CACAATTCGTTTTCGGAAGTCCCCGGCTTCAGCGCTTGTTCCATCTCGCCCATCGTCGCCTGCGAGGCGGCGATGGGCGAGATGGAACAAGCGCTGAAGCCGGGGACTTCCGAAAACGAATTGTGGGCGGAACTGCACCGCGGCAACATCGCGCGCGGCGCATGGCGAGGATCTCGTCGGGTGATTTGATCAGCCGCGCGTTCTCCATCAACGCTTCGCCATTGCCGATGGAAATGCCGAGGCGAGCCAGCTCCTCGACGCCTTCCGGATTGATATGGTCGACGGCGATGCGGCTGTTGCCGCCGCCATGCTCTTTCACCAGATCGGCTATTCCTGCGGCCCAGCGGCGGACCTTTTGCTCGGTCAACTCACCGCCATAGAGATACATCCACGACACTGCCGGTCGCACTTCGTCGACGACGCCGGAATGATCGGACAAATGCTCGCAGGAGAAATAGTCGAACAGCACCACCGGCCCCTCCGCGGCGACAAAGCAATGCCGCGTCGGGTTGTGCGCCACCCATAGCTGCATGTTGGTGCTGTCTGTGGCGTAGCGGATGTTGACGGGATCGTAGAGCACGGCGCCGGCATAGCCGCGGCGCCTCAGCTCGGCGCGGATGCGCTCCAGCCGGTATTGGCGCATCGCCGCCAGATCGGGCGCGGCAATGCCCGCCGCGGCCCATTCAGCCTCGGCCTGCGCACCGTAGCCCAGCACATGCTGGTTGAGCGAAGCCGCCTTCTGGCGGGAGGCGTCGCGCAAGGCTTCGATCGAGTCGGCTTCGAACGGCATGATCTTGCGATGCCGGCCAAAGCTGCCCTTCGGCCCCGCGTTGTCCATGGTCGAAACTCAGGTCCGCATCTTCTCGCCGCTCGGATCGAAGGGCGCTTCGACATTGATGCGGGCCGGGCGCCGGTGACCGAGGATCTCGATCTCGAACAGCCCGGCACTTTCGTCCTCGGCAAGCGCTGCGGGGACGTAGCCCTGCGCCATCGACTTCTGCACATAATGCGCATAGCCGCCTGACGTGACCCAGCCGACCACGCGCCAGTCACCGTCGACGATACCCCGCACGGCGGAAGCGCCTTCGGTAGCCTTGGAGCCACGTATTTCCTTGCCGCCCTCGTCGAAGCGGGGCGCGCCATAAC
>NZ_RZOM01001447.1:0-1141 GCF_003999175.1 Mesorhizobium sp. M7A.F.Ca.ET.027.03.2.1
GTGCGGATGACCAGCACCACCACGACCATGAAAACCAGTTCAGGACCGGCGGCGGCCCACAGTGCGTGCCAGCTGCGCTCGGCGGGAAGCTGGTCGAGAATATCGACCAGCCGCCCGACGAAGTAGAACAGGCCGGCCTCGACCAGCGGCGCGATGCCGCCGATGACCAGCATGGCGAAGAAGGCGAACTTCGCCTGGCCGACATAGTGCCAGAGGAAACCGCCGACGCTGGTCGGTGGCCGAAGATTCGCTGGCTCCCTGAACGGATAGACCCAGTTCTCGAACCAGCGATAGACGGCAGTCATCATGCGGCGGCCATCATTCTGCGGCTTGCCCCTTTGCAAGTGCGTCGTTGGCGGGGTCGGCGGGACCGCCCTCAAGCAGGAACCCGCCCGACTGGCGCTGCCAGAGCTGGGCGTAGAGCCCGCCGCGGGCGACGAGTTCCTCGTGCGAACCTTCCTCGATGACACGGCCTTTGTCCATCACCACCAGCCTGTCCATCGCCGCGATGGTCGACAGCCGGTGCGCGATGGCGATGACGGTCTTGCCTTGCATGAGCTTGTAGAGGTTCTCCTGAATCGCCGCCTCGGCTTCGGAATCAAGCGCCGAGGTCGCTTCGTCAAGGATAAGTATTGGCGCATCCTTCAACATAACGCGAGCAATGGCGACGCGTTGACGCTGGCCACCGGACAATTTGACCCCGCGGTCGCCGACATGGGCATCGAAGCCCTTCCGGCCACCGGCATCCGAAAGCCCTGATATGAAGTCCAGCGCCTCGGCGCGCCCCGCCGCCTCGACAAGCAGCTCTTCCGAGGCATCGGGCCGGCCATAGAGGATGTTCTCGCGCACCGAACGATGCAGCAGCGAGGTGTCCTGCGTGACCATGCCGATCTGCGCACGCAGCGAATCCTGCTTCACACCGGCGATCTCCTGGCCATCGATCAGAATCCGGCCGGCTTCGAGGTCATAGAAGCGCAGCAACAGGTTGACCAGCGTCGACTTGCCGGCGCCGGAACGGCCTACGATGCCGACCTTTTCGCCCGGCTTCACCGCCAGCGACAAGCCTTCGATCACACCCTTCTGCTTGCCGTAGTGGAAGCGGATGTCCTCGAAGCGGATTTCACCCCTGGAAACGCTGATC
>NZ_RZOM01001448.1:0-1135 GCF_003999175.1 Mesorhizobium sp. M7A.F.Ca.ET.027.03.2.1
GAAGATTTCCTCATAGGTGATCGGGCCGGTAAAGCTTGTGCCGCCGATGCTGACGGAAAGCGGACAAGGCCTGCCGCCGGGTGAGAATTCCATCTCCCTGATACGCCGGCGGATGCTTTCGGCGACCACCCAGGATTGCGAGGGGTCCACGCCGGGCAGAAACACGCCGAATTCTTCGCCTCCGATGCGGCCGACGATATCGCCGCCACGCAGTTGCCCTTTGATCGCCTGCGCTATCAGTTTGAGCGCCTGGTCGCCGCAATCGTGACCCAGGCGGTCATTGATCGACTTGAAGTGGTCGGCGTCGATGATCAGCAGCGCCCCCGAACGGGTCTGCTCCTGCTTTCGGGTCTGCTCGAGATAGGCTTCGACCAGCATAGAGAAGGCGCCACGGTTCAGCACCGCCGTCAGGCTGTCTGTCGCGGCGATGATGCTGAGATCGCGCTGCGCGATGGCCAGCTGGCGAATCTTCCACATCAGGAAAAACAGAAACGAGCCGCCCAGCACCAAAGGCAGCAACAAGTCGGTCATCTTCGCCCGCCACACGGCCTCGGGCGAAAGATAGGGGAAATTGAAGGAATCGACGAAGAACGCCACGGCAATGAAGAATGCAGTACCGACTACCGTGACAGCGATCACCCTGCCCCAGCTCGTCGGCGACAGATCGAGCTTCATCCCGTTCAACTCCGTTAGCCGTCGCTACTATGACGCACCAACCCCAACAAATTGATAAGACTTTCCCTCCAATTCGATATCAGGCGGCGGAACCAACCCGCGGCCCTGTCGATGACTTGCGACAGAGGCTTGCGCAAACGTGCCACAAGACGGCCGCTGGAAGCAGCCATCCTGTTTCAGAGCTTGAAGGCGTGGGCCAATTGCCGGCCGGGCAAGGGCAAAACGGCGCGCGAACCAAACCGCCCGTCGTCAATTGAGCGTTGGCTCACTCAGCGCATCGACGACAAAGGATGCCGCGATCAGGTCGTCGGCATCGAGGCGCAGGGAGCCTCCGTCGCCTCCCATGGCTGAAGCCACTTTTTGAAAGGTCTTCATTTCGTATTCCGTGATCCGGGCGTCCTGCATCTTGGCCTTGAGATCGGCGATACGCCGATCCAGAGCCGAAGATATGCCTATTTCT
>NZ_RZOM01001449.1:0-1134 GCF_003999175.1 Mesorhizobium sp. M7A.F.Ca.ET.027.03.2.1
AAGGCAGAGGGGGGCGCTGTCCCGCCGGCATCTCGATTGTCCCGCCCCTCAATCCACAAAGATCAGCGCCGGCGTTTCCAGCAGCGTCTTTATCCGCTGGATGAACACCGCCGCGTCCCAGCCGTCGATCACCCGATGGTCGAAGCTCGACGACAGGTTCATCATCTTGCGCGGCATGAACTGGGTGCCGTCCCACACCGGCCGCACCATCATCTTGTTGACGCCGATGATCGCCACTTCGGGATGATTGATGACCGGTGTCGTCGCCATGCCACCCATGGCGCCGAGCGAAGTGATGGTGATGGTCGAGCCAGACAGCTCGTCGCGTGTCGCCGTGCCGGACTTGGCCGCCTCGGCCAGCCTGATGATTTCTGCGCCGCACTCCCAGATATCGCGCGCCTCGGCATGCTTGACCACAGGCACCACCAGCCCCGTCGGCGTCTGCGCGGCAATGCCGATATTGATGCCGCCATGCTGGTGGATGATGCCGGCCTCGTCGTCGAACAGCGAATTGAGATTGGGCTGGTCCGCTATCGCCTTGACCATGGCCCGCATCAGGAACGGCAGCAGCGTCAGCTTCGGCCGCTCCACGCCACCCTTACCTGGGCGCTTCTCCTTGTTGAGCGCGGCGCGCAATTCCTCCAGCGCGGTGACGTCGACCTCCTCGACATAGGTGATGTGCGGGATGCGCGATTTCGACAGCGACATCTTCTCGGCGATCTTGCGCCGCAAGCCCACCACCTTGATATCCTGGATCGCATCGTTGCGGGCGAGGCCGGATGTCCTGGCAACCTGCGGCCCGCGCGCCAGGAACGCTTCGATGTCCTCATGGCCGATGCGGCCGGCAGGGCCGGATCCCGCAACCTGCCTGAGATCGATGCCGGCTTCCTTTGCCCGCAGACGCACGGCAGGCGAAGCCAGCGGTCTTTCGCCCTCGGGACGCCGTGCGCCGGCGGGCGTGGCAACTTGAGATGTCGGCGCCGTACCCCCACCCCTAGCCCCTCCCCACAAGGGGGAGGGGGATTCGGTCGCCGCCGCTTCCCCGCCTTCGATTCCTTTGGGATTTGCTGATGACGATGAGGTAGGTTTTGCTCCGCCCTTGGAAGCTGTGGCGCCTCCTCCTCCCCCTTGGGG
>NZ_RZOM01000144.1:0-8585 GCF_003999175.1 Mesorhizobium sp. M7A.F.Ca.ET.027.03.2.1
CGCTCGCCGCGCGCCAACCGGTGCTGACCGTCGGCGTGCCTGGAAAAGCGGAGCTCAAATTCTTCGGCGATACGGCCATGCAGACTGGTTTCGAAGCTTCGCTTGCCATTCTGTCGCGGCTTGGCTGCCGGCTGGTCGAAATCCCCTTCGGCGATTTCTACGCCACCGCCAACCTACTCTATGAGGGTGCCTGGGTGGCCGAGCGCTATGCGGCGATCCGCGATTTCATGGAAGCCAACGAAGCCGCCTTGCATCCGGTGACGCGCAAGATCATCGGCGGCGCCAGTAACCTGTCGGCGGCAGACGCCTTCCGCGGCCTCTACGCCTTGCAGGCCTACAAGGCGAAGCTCGCCCCGGTCATCGCCTCGGTCGACCTGTTCTGCGTGCCGACCGCCCCAACGCACTATACCACTGCTACCGTGCTCACCGATCCCGTCGAGACCAACAGCCGGCTCGGCACCTACACCAATTTCGTCAATCTTCTGGACATGTGCGGCATCGCCGTGCCGACCGGCAAGCGCGACGACGGGCTGCCGATGAGCGTGACGCTGCTTGCGGCCGCCGGAGCGGACGGCCTTGTAGCATCCGTCGCGCGCGATCTCCATGCCGCGAGCAGTCCCACCCTCGGCGCGACTGGCTGGCGGCAGCCGAGCGCGCAGCCTGTCGGCGCATCAGTCGAAGATGGCACTATCGAGTTGGTGGTGGTCGGCGCTCACCTCTCGGGAATGCCGCTCAATGGCCATCTCAAGGAGGCTGGTGCCCGGTTCTGCCGGGCAATGAGGACGGCATCTTCATACAAGCTATATGAGCTCGCGGGCCAGACCACGCCCAAGCCGGGACTGGTCCGTGTTGAAAACGGCGGCACTGCGATCGAGGTAGAGGTTTGGCGGCTACCTGCCGACGCATTCGGCCACTTTGTGGCCGCCATCCCGTCGCCCCTGGGCATTGGCAATATAGAGCTTGATGATGGCAGCACCGCCAAAGGTTTTCTAGTGGAATCCGTGGGCTTGCTAGGCGCTTTTGATATCTCGTCATTTGGGGGCTGGCGCCGCTTTCTGTCAGATCGTTCCCGCTTGAACACTTCGTCAACGGAATATGCGGAGGCAAGAGCAGGTGGCGACACCGCCCGCGGCGGTTAAACTTGTGATATCCTTGATCGCGAAGCCGGAAGCTGCCGTTTCGCTATCGGCCCCGCTTCTGCCTTCACCTGTCGTTTCTCGAGTGGCCAATCAAAACCGAGGAGCAACACGATGGGTTACTCGATTTGATCCCGCCACACACGGTCGCGCACCATGGAATATCGGAAAGACCGGTAGGACGAAGCGGCTAGCTCTGCCCGCGAAGATTCTTCGTCCCGTTTCGGCGATCAATCCCGGCGTGGGTCGTAAGGCTTGGCGGCCCGTTGAGCGACGCGCTCGCGGTACCTCGCGTCGGTTCCACTTCGGTTTTCCAGCTTGGTAAGCGTTTCGACAGGCTTCCCGAGGACGACCAGCAGCGTGTCCCATTCTTCCTGGCCGAGCGTCTTGTAGCGGTACTTCAGACCCGGCGAAGCCAAGAGCTGCTCGATCCCAGGCCGCGCGAAAAAGGCCGCAGGGCCAATGCGGCGAAAGCCGCTTCGCACGGCATCGGTAGCCGCGGTCAGGTCGCTGAAACCATACTTGCCCGGATCGTAGACGGAGTACTCGCGCAGCAGCCGCAACAGGTCGGGCACGGCATCGACGCCGCGGTCCCCTGGCGCTTGATCAGGCCGGTGGCAAAGCGGCTGACCGCCGGATCTGCGAGAATCGCGCGCTCTTCGGGCAGAGGATCGGTGTATGCACCCACAGGGAGGCCGGCCAGGGCATTGATCCAGTGGCGCGCCTCCTTCTTGTCGGTGGCCGCGAGGTAGCGGCGGGCGGCGAGCCGCCGCAGATCGGCGGAGTCGCCATCGACCTGTTTGATGATCGCCCACAGCCCGTCTGGGGATCGCACCCGTGGGTCCTCCAAGACGCGAACCAGCAGGCGCCGGTCGCTTTCGCCGAGCGGCTGGTCGTTCGCGCGGAACGAGTCCATCCATTGATTGGCGAGCGCGAACACGGGACCGCTCACCGGCTTACGCGGATCGTCGAGCGCTCTGGCAAGTTCCTCGCGCGTTCTCGCTTTCGCCGCTTCCATATTCACGCCGCGCGAAACGCTGGTGTGGTCGAGCAGCAGCCGGTTGACCGGAACCTCGGCGTACATCCTTCCGTCACCGAGCCGCAGACGCGCCCAACGAACCGGAAGTTCTCGATCCCGCCCGAAGTCCCGATCAGCAACGGCGCCGCCGGGGCAAAGATCGACAGGATCGACTGCCGCAGCAGCACCTGTTCACCGGCGTCGGTGATGGTGAGCGCCTTGCGGTGGGGTGCGGAGGGTTCGAGCGACCAATCCACCCGTCCCGATCGGGGCTTGGAGTCGAGCGCGGCAGGGCCGTGCTCGATAGCGATGGTGAAGCCGGGTTCGGGGGCGTCGTCGCTTTGCAGCAGCGCCTTGCCCTCTGACATCATCAGGTTCCATTCGGCTTCCAGCGCGCGCTGAGGGGCGAGCGGATCGGAGGCATCGTAGCGGCGCTCTTCCAGCAGGCCATGCCCGATGACGGTGCTTCGTTTGCCGGGCGTCGAGTCCGGCACGACGCGATAGGTATAGGATTGACCGCGAAGGGTCTGGACGCGGACCGAAGTTACGCCCGGGGTCTTGAGCAAGGCCGCGCACAATGCATCGCAACGGCCCTCGAACGGGCGGGCGAGGAGAATATCGCCCTTGAGCGCAATCGGTGCGTTCGACTGAATGTCCGGCTCCTCCAGGCTGGCCAGCATGCCCCTCGCCCAGGTGAGGCCTGGCTGGGGGATGGTCCAAAACAGTGCCAGCGTCGCGGCGCCCGACATGACGTTCAGAGGAACGCCTGAAAGGAAACTTCCGAGCAGCAAGCAGAACAGCGCGAAAGCGATGCCATACATGAAGGCCGTTGGCATCGACCCGAGGATGAGCCCCGGGATGATCAGGAAACTGCCGATGATGACCAGCCATGGCATTGTCAGCGCCACGAACGCGCCGACGCCGGTGATGATCAAGTAAGTCTTCAACCACATGCGCGGAACTTACCGCGCAGAATTCAAAAAATGATAAAGCTACTGATCTCGGGTCGGTGCCGTCTTTCGGCATCCACCCGTTGACGGAATCTCGTTACGCTCACCTCAAAGGCTATCGACCGTCCGCCTTTGGGGGTTCTGGCGCCCACATCACATGACCGACTCGGGTCGCAAGGGGAACGCCAGCCTTCTAGCCCATCGGGCCCAAAACCGGAAGGACAGCAGACGGCCCCAAAGCTGCCGGACTCCAATGCGCCTCATGTCGGCCGTTGAAGTCCAACTTTGCCACGACCTGAAATGCCCAGGGTCGGAGGACGCGAAGACCGAAATCGCCTTTGGGCGGCAGCGGTCCGATGGCCGATTGTCCCGGAACCTCAGGCCGATCGAAGAGTTGCCATTGCTTCACAAAGGAGAGGCTGATGGTGGAAAAATCGGTCGACAAGAAAGTTGGCAAGCGCCCCGGCAAGGAGCTTGAAGCAGACGCGCGAGGCTAATCAGAAGAGCACCACAAAGGCGGAAAGAACGACGGTGTCTCAAGCGCCAATCCGCGCGTTTTATCAGGCGAGAAGGATGGCGACGCCACATTTCCTCTAAAGCGGGAACAGTGACAGCAGCGTCATTCCAGCGCTGACCGAACCAAATCTCGCCCACGGTTGTCTGCGACTGATTGCGCCCCAACTGGCCTCGGGAACGAGGCTGGACCAGATAGCTCTGATGTCGCAGCCGATTCAGGGTACAATTTCCGCAATACAGAAACCCTGGCGCTGAAACCAGTGGTTCCAGGCCTAATGAAGAGGACGTCTCATCTCTGGCCTAAACGCGTTGTCGCGCGAAGGTGTTTGGGTGGTGATTATGTTGTTTTCTGTGGAAGAGGCCACCCTCAGTGGCGGTCGTTTTTGTGTGGATAAGACGTGCATGGCCTATTGGTTCTGCGCGTCATGCCGCGCACTCTCACGCAATGAAGGCGGAGTATGTTGAACTGGTTTTGTTCGAGCAGTCTTTCGCCAATATCAATCGGCCGTTTGCCGATCGAGTGGCTGACGTCGCGGAAAAGACTGGTGGCTCTGTTCTGTTCGATATTCGCGTCGAGGACGACACTCGCATTCAAAGGATGGCAGCTATCGGTTATGGCGCAAACGGAACCGTAGCGATCATGATGAACAAGCAGGGACAACTTAGCACCACGCCGGTGAATGGGAACGACGACATTCTCGTTGCCGAACTTACTGCTTGGTGTTCGCTACCGATGGCTAAACAGGTCTGCGTTAGTTACCATGGTGCAGCCGCGCGCCTGCTTGCTAACCTTCTTTGAAACGAAACGTGTTGGCGCGTTTGACACAAGGAGCCACCTCAATGGGGGCCAGGCGCCGGGGCCTCAGCGTAAGGGTGTGGCCCTACGATATCTCCAGCGCACGTATGCGGGTTGGTACCCTACTCCGGCGCAATTTCAAATGTCGGGTTTTCTTTACTAGCGAATCGTCATTGCCGCACCAAAGACGCAGTTCCAAGAACAGATTTTGTACTCTTGGCGACAGTCTCTACCCCTGCTGGTATTACAAAGACTGTAGACTTGCGCACAATCCGAACCGCAGCTTTTATGCTCGCCTACGTCCGCTAGAGCGCTTTCATCGATGCTGCCCTTAGAGGTCACACCACATTGATGATTATAACCTGGCAGGCCAGATGACTCGGTCGCGTCGCCACATTGTTCGACGGCGATCGCCGATACATTTGCAAGGGCGACAAGACCGAGAGAAGCTAATATTACAATTGATATGTGGCGCATGATTGCTCCATTCGATCGATGAATTAGTTGAAGAAAGTGGAACAAACATTATTCCATCTTTCATTGTCTTTAAAAAATCAATGTCGCTTGAAGATGCTTCTTCGACAGGATTAATTATCCTCGATGACGGCGCTGCTGTCTTGTGCTATGTTTTGTTCAGCCTGCTGCAAGAATTGCAGCGGTGATGCCGGGGGCTGCCGATGCGTTACCTGAACTCCGCTCACTATATCGATGTGGTGGCCAAGACCGGTTCGATCCGCGCCGCCGCGGAATTGCTCGCCATAACCTCGACGGCGCTCAATCGGCGTATATTGGCGATGGAGGCCGAACTCGGCGTTGCCATTTTCGAGCGACTGCCTCACGGCGTGCGATTGTCCAGCGCCGGCGAACTTCTAGTGCAGCAAATGCGCAACCAGTTATCCGATATGGAGCACGTGAAATCGCAGATTGCAGACCTTGCTGGCGCCCGGCGCGGCCATGTGGCGATCGCCTGCAGCCAGGCGCTATTGCCCTACCATCTGCCGATGCAGATCTCACTCTACCGCAAGGAACATCCGAATGTGACCTTCGGAGTGCACCTGCGCGACCGGGAGGAGGCCGAGCGTGCCTTGGTCGATCACACGGCCGACATTGCCATCGTCTACGAGCCAACCCGGCTGGCTGCCTTCATGACACTAATACGGGTGCACCAGCCGGTGCATGCGGTTATGCGGCCCCATCATCCGCTGGCTTCTCACGAGACGGTGCGCTTGCGCGCTTGCCTCGACTATCCAATCGCGCTTCCCACATCAAGTTACGGTGTGCGCTACCTGCTCGACATCGGGGCGCAATCGTCATCGCTGCAGCTGGAGCCGGTGATTCAGTCAGACAGCTTCGAATTCCTGCGCAACCACGCTATCTCAGAGGATATCATCACCTTCCATTTCCCGATTGGCCTATCCCACCAGACGATGACCGGTGACATGATCTCCCGGCCGCTCGACTTGCGCGACGTGCCCGCTGGCATGCTCTATGTCGGCCAACTCAAGGGCCGCACCCTACCGGTGGCCGCTGCACGTTTCGCCGACCAGCTTTCCGCTTCGCTGGCGCAGCAGTATGAGGTCTCGTGATGGCGCCTATTAGGGGTCAGAACAAGAGCAGTGCCGGGCATCTTGCATCCTATCAAATGAATGCAATCGAAGGACGACCTATTCCCGGCACGCTATCGCACGCGACTTCATGCCAAGTCCTTGGTCGCTTACCACGAAACCTTGATCGCCCGGGCCAGAAGATGACCGGATAGCTGTGCTCGGCCGGCCGTGCGACTGGTTAACGCAGGCGTTGCAGCAGCAGCCGCGCCTCACGGAATCGGTGCCGATCGGGGCAATCAGCTCCAGCCCGCTAAACGTGGTCGTCAAAGCCGCGTGCGCCGATCTGCTCTCCGCATTGAGCGAGCTCCGATTGCCACGACGCTCGTAACTCGTCTTACCGTGCCCGCCCTATTCGACTGGCCGGAGGGCTCTCGTGCCGGCGCCGAGCTATCCGGCGGACAAGGACGCCAGGGGCGCTCACAGCCCCAGTGCCGCAGCGACACGTTCCTGGAAATACTGCACTCCCCGCTCATGCCGCCCCGAGAGCGGGCCGGAGCTATAGGCCCCTGCGGCATAGTTGCGATGCGTATCGGCGCAGATGGCGTAGTCCTCGCGTACCACGGCCAGAGTGCCTTGCACAGATTTCGCCCTGCTCTCGGATGTTTCTGCAGCGATATCGGCAAAGAAGAAATGGTAATGCTGGTCTGTGTGATGCGGTGAGGTCGGATTGATCCGGCTAACGTTCATGCCGCCATCGAAGAGCGACAGCGTCCAGTTCGGCCACATCCAAAGCCATTTGCCGCGATAGAACAGACCGTCTTTCGGCGGTGCGGTCATCCGGACATAACCGGGATGGGCGGTGGTCTGGAAGGCTTCGAAGTCGATGGCAGCGTAGAACGAGGGATGTGTGCCAGGGATGTGGTAGCCTTCGACGAAATTGTCGGTGTAGATCTTCCAGTTCGCCGTAAAGCTGACGGTGGCCTGATCGGTGGCGACATAGGTCTCCAACGGCTCGTCCGCCAGTTCGTCGGGCAGAGAGCCAAGTTGATCCAGAAGACTTTCCTTCGGGTCGAGTGCCGCGAAGAGCAGCCCGCGCCATTCCGACAAGTGCACCGTCTCCAGCGCCAGTCTTCGGCGATGATCGCGGGATCCTTGCCATACCATGGGGCCTGCACCAGCCGTCCGGTGTCGGCAAAGGACCATTTGTGATAGGGGCAAACGATCAGCCCACATTTGCCCGCGCCATCGGCCAGAAGTTTCGCCCCCCGGTGGCGGCAGACGTTCTTAAATCCGCGCAAGGTCCCGTCCCGGCCCCGGATGGCGAAGATCGGCGTGCCGGCGATGTCGATGGCAAGGTATTGACCGGACGTCGCGACCGAGGCGACAGGCCCCATGAACTGCCAGGTGTGCGCGAAGATGCTGCACCGTTCCTGCTGCCAGATATCATCGCGTACATAAAGCGACGGGTCCAGGTTCAGGTATTGCACAGGCGGAGTGTCGAGTGGCAGCTGGTCGGGCCGCAAGGGGTCTGGCGTCATAGGCTAACCTCCAGTTGCGGCAATCCTGTCGTAAGCGGGGCGGCATCGCAAGAGAATTGGCTCTGCTGCGCACAGCCTGTAAGCCGGCGTGCAATTTTGCTCTAAAGCAGATTTGCTGGAGTGGCGGTCGTTTCCAATTCGCCGACCTAGTTGTCGACCGCGATCATCACGTGGGATGCTTAACCGCAGCACAGGTCCCAGGTCGACTTCGAGCCCAGTTCGTCGTCCGCCTGGTGGACGGCGGGTATCAGAATAGTGCCGTTCGCTCGCGAACGACGGGGGATGGAGTCGTGAGCTGACGAGAGAAACTTTGCCCGAGGACGCCAAGCTAGAACGGCAGCTTACCGCCGAGCGTTCGGCACGCCGAATCCTGATGTTGGCTTAAGCGTATCTCAGACATTCAGTCTGACCAGACTTTTGCGAATGGCGTCTTTGCGCTTCGTCTCGGTCATTGAGATATTAGCAGCCGCTTCCAACAAGCAGACATCACAGTGACCGCGCCATAGCTCTCGATGCGCAACGATATCAGACTCTCCAACCCGCCATTGCCCACATGCATTTCCCAGGACGGCCATTGATCGCTCAGGCAGGAATTCCGGACCGGTCCGGATCACCCAGGTGAGATGGCGTCTGCCGGGTCGACGCTTGCGTCAGGCGGCGTATGTCAACTCGTTTTAGGCCGCAGTAACTTCGAGAGCAAGGCGGACTGCTGGGGCAGGAAGAAGCTGAGTATTTCCACATTGGTGCGATCCGGTACTTAACATATTATGTGACCTTCAACTGGGGGTTATAGCGAATGAAAGATGAGACCGGCGTTCAGAAGTTGGTGCGCACACTGCGTGCCCGAGCACCCGACGACGCAGCTGAATTGCTGGCCAGAGAGTCTCCCGAGTTCATCCGCGACACACTAGAGCTGTTGCCAGAGGGGCACGCCCGCAAGGTGGCCGAGCATTTGCCATCGCATATGCGGCCCATCAGGCCCCCTGACGATGGCGAGGATTTCGCGATCCCCGAGTCGCTTGTCGAGGTAATGGACCCGATTTCCGCCAGCGTTCCTGTCGGGACGACGGTTGCTTCCTCGGTG
>NZ_RZOM01001450.1:0-1130 GCF_003999175.1 Mesorhizobium sp. M7A.F.Ca.ET.027.03.2.1
TGGCCGAACTCTTCCTGGATGCCGTGGAGGATCGGCAGCAACGGGCCTTCGAGGCCCTTCATCTCCTGGATGATCGCGACCGTGCGCGACGTGATCTCGGTACTTGCAGGCTGCATTGTCATGCAGCGCCCTCCCTATCGTAGCGACCCATACATATCGGCCAGAAGCATCAAGCTGTTTTGGAACAACGACATGCGCGTGCCGCTTTATCGCTAAGTGCTTAAGAAACCAGAGAAAACCTCTGAAATCAATAAAGCGGTTTCGTTGTACGATAGAAATTTTCTATCGTTCCGTTTGACTAACTCTGTCTAGCGGAACGGTTGGCGTGGAAATCGTCCGCCAGCGCCATTGCCTCGTCCAGCAGCGCCGAGACCAAAGGTGTGTGCGGTTCGCGCGGTGTCGCCACCAGGCCGACCGTGTGGCTGGCATCCGGCTCGACAATCGGAATGGCCCGGATCGGCTCGGAAAAGCCGAATGTTTCCGCAAGGTTGAGCGGCATGATCGACGACCATTTGCCGGTGCGGATGTGCGAAAACAGCACGATCATCGAATTGGATTCCAGCGTCGGTCGCACCTGCACGCCGGCTTCGGCCAGATGCTGATCGATGATGCGGCGGTTCTGCATGTCTGGCGTCAACAGGCACAGCGGCAGGCTTGAGAGCTCTGCCCATGTCACTTTGTCGCGGTCGGAATAGGGATTTCCCATCGCGGTGATCAGTTGGTAGCGCTCGTCATAGAGCGGCACGCTGGTCACCCGCCCCAGCGGCTCGTTGTCGAGATAGGTGATGCCGGCATCGATGTCGAAATTGCCGAGCAGCGACAGCACCTCGATCGAGGTCCGCGACAGCACCGAAAAGGTGACGCCTGGATGCTTTTCGCGAAACGGCGTCGTCAGCCGCGGCAGCATGGCGAGCGCCGTCGGAATGGCGGCGATGCGGATACGGCCCGAAAGTCCGTGGCGCGCCGCGCGCATTTCCTCGCGCATGGTCCTGGTGTCGCCGACGATGCGGCGTGCCCACACCAGCACCTGTTTTCCCTCCGGCGTCAGCCCCTGGAAGCGTGAGCCGCGCAGGACCAGCATGACGCCAAGCTGGCCCTCCAACTGCTTGATGCCGGCCGAGAGCGTCGGC
>NZ_RZOM01001451.1:0-1129 GCF_003999175.1 Mesorhizobium sp. M7A.F.Ca.ET.027.03.2.1
CATTCATAATGAGCTCAAGGCCGACATCCGCGCACTGTTGCAGGAAGATCGGCCGGATGGCCAGGCCCTCCATGAGCTCATCGCCAGGGCGAGGGAAGACAGCAAGGCCGCCAGGCATCCGGTGGCCTGCGAACTGGCCGCGTTGTTAGTGGCCGAGCTCCAGGACTGGAACCTGCAGCTCAATAGCGAGCCGGCTCATGAGCAGTCGGAAGTCAAGCTGCATGAAAGCGCCATCAATCTGTTGAGCGTCGGCATCAAGGTCGGCACTGACGCCTACAAGTCCGATACCGGTGCGCGGGTGTTCATGCAAAAAACCACCGAATTGCAGCGGCTCTTGGAGCAGAGGCCGGGCTTCAAGTCGGCGCCATATGTCAAGGCGCAGGCGGCAAAGCTCCACCAGGGCCGGTTCGACGTCGATGGCAGCCTGGCGGATCTGAAGGACAACCCCACGCTGGCGGCATCGGTCATGGAGGCCTCGATCAGACTCGCCGTCGAAAAGCGCATTCTGCTCAGCGCCTTAGCAATCTCGGCCGAAGACGACCGCGCCAGCACGATAACGCTGAGCAGCGAACAGGCCCTTGAGCGGGCCAGGCTCGAAGCCGCCCCCGCCGAAGCGCAAGAAAGCGCGATTACCAAAAATTGTGCATGCGGTTGCCGAGCTTTTGCGGCAGGACGGCATCGAGGTGAAGGTGCCGCATCTTGACCAACGGTCGGGCGGGCAGGTCTGGATAGCCGACGAGTTGACCGGCCAGAGCGTGAGCACGGCGCCGGAGGCCCAACTGGTCACCAATGCCGTGCGCCATGTCTTCGAGATCCCGGACGAGGCTTTTACGCGCGCCTTCAGGAAGGCGGCACTGGCCTTCGAGGAGCGGGACTGCAGCGAGGTCGAGACCACCAACTGGGTCATCAGGATGGACAGGCCGCGGTTACGCGGCGTTCACACGGCGTTCAGAACCGCGCAGAACTATCGCTTCGAGGTCGAGTTCCCTACGCCGGCCAGTTATCGGGCCGAGCTCGCGCACCGCGCGCAGAGCTCACAGCTAGTCCCCATTCCCCGTGGTGCCTGGGAGATATTACACTGGGACTCGTCAGGAGAAAGCAGGTCGAGGGCGGCAGGGACCTCCAGGTC
>NZ_RZOM01001452.1:0-1124 GCF_003999175.1 Mesorhizobium sp. M7A.F.Ca.ET.027.03.2.1
GATCGTCTCGGCGCGCTAGGGCTCAACCCGAAGAAAATCGTCGAGTTCGACGACCGAGACCGCCAGATGGCCGTAGCCGTCGCCGAGCCCGTAAGGCTCCTGCCGATCCTTGTTCACGGTCAGTTCGAGCTCGAACCCTGCCTCGGCATTGCTGAGGTAAATGAGCGTGAATGTCTCGAAATCCAGCCTGTCGGCGACATCGAGCCCGAAGGCGTTTCTGTAGAAATCGAGCGATCGGGCTTCGTCGAGAACCCGGATCATACTGTGGATCGCCTTGGCCAAATCAGTCTCCGTTCTGGTGTGGAGGCGATTATGCGCGGCACGGGAAAAAGGTGGTGGCAGCCGGTTACCACGCCCGCAGCCGCGAACGGGACGAAAGTCCGATTGCCGGACCGGCAATTTTGCCCGAGAATGCATGTGGGGACAGGTCAAGCAGTATCAAACTGCACGCCCGTCCACCCAAGACCAACAATCTGGGAGGTTTGTCGGATGTGCAGGGTGTTTGCGGGCCAGGATCCCGAAGGCTATCGCCAGATCAACCGGTCGATTCGCATCGACGGCCACTCGACCAGCATCCAGCTCGAAGCGACATTCTGGGCTTTGCTGGACGAAATCGCCGAAAACCAGGATTTGACGACGCCAAAATTCATTTCGAAGCTTTATGACGAAGCCATCGAGATCAACGGCGCCATCCCGAACTTTGCGTCGATGCTGCGCACCACCTGCGCGCTCTATCTGCGGGGCCATCGGCCGGGAATGGATGAGCAGATGGTGCCGAAGCGGGAGGCTGCTTAGCCCGCTTCCACAGCGACAGCGAGCGCCAGACGGCTCATGTCGGTGAAAAGCGCCTGGCGCTCGGAATAGTCGGTCTGTTCGCCGGTCTCGATGTTGTCGACCACGACACACATCGACAGCGCACGCGCTCCGAAATGCTCCGATATGCGATAGAGCGCGCTGGTTTCCATATCCACGGCCAGGGCTCCTTCCGCTTGCGCAACGGCAAAACGGGCGCGCCCTTCCGGGTGATAGAAGATGTCGCTGCACACCGTCAGGCCGGCATGATGGTCGATGCCGAATTCTACCGCCTTGGCCAGCGACGATGCGAGGAGCGCCGGGTCGGGGCC
>NZ_RZOM01001453.1:0-1122 GCF_003999175.1 Mesorhizobium sp. M7A.F.Ca.ET.027.03.2.1
CCGCCCAGGCGGCACCCACCAAGCGCAAAAACGCCGCCTTTTCGGGCGGCGTTTTTTTGCATGAAATGCTGCCGGCTTCGTGTCAGGCCGCCGATATCAGTTCCAGCGCCTTCAGCTTGCGGCCGGCCGCCTTCAGCGTGCCGTGCACGCCGTCAAGCGCGCCTTCCACCATTTCCAGCGCCAGCAGGCGATGCCGCTCATAGGGTCCTGGCATGGCAAGTGAACCGGTCTTCTCGGCCGAGAAGCCGAAGCGCGCGTAATAGGGCGCATCGCCGACTAAAAGGATAGCGGCATGGCCGAGACGCGCCGCTTCGGCGATGGCATGGCGCATCAGCGCCGAGCCGATGCCAGCATTCTTGAGCGACGGGTCGACGGCAAGCGGGCCAAGCAGCAGCACGGCCGCACCGCCCTCGCCCAGCCTGACATCCCACAGCCGCACGGTGCCGGCCACGCCGCCCGAAGCATCGCGGGCGACGAAGGCCAGGCCTTCCGAGGGCCGCCGGCCACGCCGCAGCTTCTCCGACGACTTTTTCCTGCGCTTCGGCCCCATGGCCCGATCGAGCAACGCCTCGCGCGCCGCAACATCGGCGGCGGTTTCGGCGACCATCACAGAGGCCGGTGCGTGGCCCCCAATTTCAACTGGCATTTCCATTTCAACTGACATTTCCATTTCCGCAATCCCTGGCGAGCGGAGATCTGTTCCACAGGCGAGCCCGGGTGGACGACACGCACCCACCGGGGATGATCTGATCGGCTCTCTCAGCGCATTTTCAGGCGAAGTTGTGTCCGGTTCGCCGTCCGAAAATGCGCTGAGGAAGCGCCGTCAGATCACGTAGGATCGGAGAGGCTCGAAGCCGTTGAAGGCGACCGCCGAGTAGGTGGTCGTGTAGGCGCCGGTGCCTTCGATCAGCACCTCGTCGCCGATGGTCAGCGACAAAGGCAGCGGATAGGGCGTCTTCTCGTACATCACGTCGGCCGAATCGCAGGTCGGGCCGGCGAGCACGCAAGGTGCGGTCTCCGTGCCGTCATGCGGCGTGACAATCGGGTAGCGGATCGCCTCGTCCATCGTCTCGGCAAGACCGCCGAACTTGCCGATGTCGAGGAACACCCAGCGCACATTGT
>NZ_RZOM01001454.1:0-1121 GCF_003999175.1 Mesorhizobium sp. M7A.F.Ca.ET.027.03.2.1
GCTCGAATGGGAACATGTGCGGGTGTTTTCGCCATGGAAATACAACATCGATACGGCGGCGCGAGCGCTGCTCGACCGCTCCGGCTGGACAGCGCCGGACAGCCAGCGCCTGCCGACCGGCGGCGAGATCGTGCGCGATTATCTGGCGCCGCTTGGCCGGCTTCCCGCGATCGCCGCCAATTTGAAGCTCGGCGCCGAGGTCACCGCGATCACCCGTCAGGGGCACGACAAGGTCGCCAATGATGGCCGCAAGGACGCGCCCTTCGTTATCCGCTATCGCGATGCCGGCGGCGAACACCGCGTTCTCGCGCGCGCGGTCATCGACGCGTCCGGAACATGGTGGCGGCCAAATCCGATCGGCGTCGACGGGCTGCCGGTTGCCGGCGAAGGCGAGGCGTCGGCACGCATCGCCTATGGTATTCCCGACGTGGTCGGCAAGGCGAGAGAAGACTATGCGGGCAAGCGCATCCTGGCCATCGGCGGCGGGCACTCGGCCATCAACGTCGCTTTGGCGCTGATGGAGTTGCAGGATGCGGCGCCTGGCACCGAAGTCTTCTGGGCGCTGCGCCACGCCAGCATCGAGAGACTGCTCGGCGGCGGGCTGAACGACCAGTTGCCGGAACGCGGCGCGCTTGGATTGGCGGCCAGGCAGGCCATGGCGGATGGCAGGCTGAACATGCTGGCGCCCTTCGCCGCCAACGGCATCGAGAGACAAGGCGAGGGCCTCGTGGTCGACGCCAACCTGGGTGGCAAGCCGTTCAACCTGGTCATCGACCGCATCGTCGTCACCACCGGCTTCAGGCCAGACCTGTCGTTCCTGAGCGAAATCCGCATCGCGCTCGATCCCGCCGTCGAAGCGCCGCCGGCGCTGGCGCCGCTGATCGATCCAAACTTCCACTCATGTGGCACGGTTCCGGCGCATGGCATTGCAGAGCTCGCGCACCCCGAACCGGGCTTCACCATCGTCGGCTCGAAATCCTACGGCCGTGCCCCGACCTTCCTGATGGCGACCGGCTACGAGCAAGTCCGCTCGGTGGTGGCCGATATTGCCGGAGACCATGCCGCGGCCCGCGAAGTCCGGCTGGTGCTGCCGGAGACCGGCGTGTGCAGCGCCGTCGGGG
>NZ_RZOM01001455.1:0-1120 GCF_003999175.1 Mesorhizobium sp. M7A.F.Ca.ET.027.03.2.1
TCGACGAGTTGATGACGCTCTATCAGCTCGATCCCGAAGCCTTCGGGCCTCGCTACCCGCACGAACTGTCCGGCGGCCAGCAGCAGCGCGTCGGTGTTGCCCGCGCACTCGCCGCCGAACCCAACGTGCTGTTGATGGACGAACCGTTCGGCGCCCTCGACCCGATCATCCGCACCAAGGCGCAGGAAGATCTGCTGGCGATCCAGAAGCGCTTCGGCACCACCATCATCCTCGTCACCCACGACATGGAAGAGGCCGTGCATATGGGCGACAAGATCGCGGTCATGGATGCCGGCAAGCTGGTGCAATACGCCAAGCCGGCCGAGATCCTGGCAAAGCCGGCAAGCGCCTTCGTCGAGACCCTGGTTGGCGCCAGCGAAAGGCCGTTCCGGTTGCTGTCGCTCGGCCGGGTCCGCGATGCCGTGGAGAAGGGCTCCGCCGAAGGTGAGGCGATCCCCGGCGATGCGAGCCAGCGCGACGCGCTGGCCGAATTGTTGTGGTCGGGCCGGCCGGCGCTGCCGGTCAAAGGCGCCGACGGCAAGCCGCTTGGCCGCGTGACCATCGAAGGGCTGGTGAAGCGTGCGGCGAGGCCGGCATGAAGGCCTGGCTTCCATCGCTGCTCAGGCTAGCATTGGTGGTGCTGCTTGTCGCCTTCGTCACCAATCCCGGGTGGTTCGTGCCGCTGCTGAAGCCGCTGACCGAAAACAACGCGCCGGTGATCTACAACCAGGGCAGTCTGCTGACGCTGACCCTGCTGCACTTACGCACGGTTCTGATCGCCACCGTGGCGGCAACCATCGTTGCGGTGGCGCTTGCCGTCCTGGTCACCAGGCCGGTCGGTGTTGAATTCCTGCCGCTATCGCGCAGCCTCGTCAACATCGGTCAGACCTTTCCGCCGGTGGCGGTGCTGGCGCTTGCCGTACCGGCCGTCGGCTTCGGCGAGAAGCCGACACTGATCGCCCTGTTTCTCTATGGCCTGCTGCCGATTTTCGAGAATGCACTGACCGGCCTGACGACGCTGCCGGCCAATGTCGTCGAGGCGGCGCGCGGCGCCGGCATGACCGGTTGGCAAAGGCTCACCAAGGTCGAGCTGCCGCTCAGCGCCCCGATCATTCTCGGC
>NZ_RZOM01001456.1:0-1114 GCF_003999175.1 Mesorhizobium sp. M7A.F.Ca.ET.027.03.2.1
GAATGTCGATCGACTGTAGCGCGTAGGGTTCGTAGATCGTGTCGGTGAACCGGCCGCCCTCTTCCGGCATCCAGTCGCGTATCTCATATGCGAGGGGGACCGCCGGCGTGCTGTTTGCCTTGACCTGGCGGGCGGGGTTCGCCCGCGCATTCGTACGGACCGATTGGATGGCCTTCGGAGCAGAAGTTGCGACTGTTAGGGGTGCGGCTCTTGTCCCCGATCGGGCGCCCATGTGCATGGCGGCATTGCACGGGATGCCGCGGGACAACGCGCCGATTGAATCCGGAAAGCCGCCCAGTGTCCGGGGCGGGAGATCTGTGATCCAGGAGAGCAACGTTTCGACATCCTTGGCCTTGCCGGGTGACCGGACGAAGCTTTTCGGGTCGGCGGCCGGTACCTTGTCGATAATTGTCAGGCGCGTATCAGTGGTGGTGCCATGGCGGGCGTAGACACGGCCGTCGATCCCTGCTGTGAAGATGACGATGCCCTGCTGCTGCAGGCGTTCGAAGGCCGGCCGCCATTTGGGGTTTTCGGGAGACAGCCCGGTGCCGGTGATGGCGACCAGGCGCCCGCCGGCGCGCAGGCGGGCGAATGCGGAAAAGAGATGCCGCCATGCCGCGTCAGTGACGTGGCCGTCGACATAGGCGCCGACGCTGAACGGTGGATTCATCAGCACGACGGACGGCTCGATGGCCAAGTCGAGATGATCGTCGATATGGGCCGCGTCGTGCCGCGAGACGGGGACCCTTGGAAACAGCAGGCCGAGGAGATCGGCCCGCGTCGCGGCAAGCTCGTTGAGGGCGATCGAGGCGCGCACCATCTCGGCATGGACGGCGAGCAAACCGGTGCCGGCCGAAGGTTCGAGAACCAGGTCGCAAGATGCGCTCGCCGCGGCGTGCGCCGTGACGAAGGCGAGCGGCAAGGGCGTCGACAGCTGCTGCATGGCCTGGCTCTCGTGGGACCGTCGCGTATGGGTAGGAAGAAGGTTCGCGATGCGCTTGATCATCGCCAGCGTTGCCTGCGGCGTGGTCGACCGCGACAGGATCGCAGGGCCGAACCGGCGCAAAAACAGCACCTGGGCGACTTCGAGCGCCTCATAAGCGTCCTTCCAGAC
>NZ_RZOM01001457.1:0-1113 GCF_003999175.1 Mesorhizobium sp. M7A.F.Ca.ET.027.03.2.1
GCTGGTGACGTCGCTCGCCAACGATCGGCGCGGTCTTCGCGCCAGAGGCTTTGCCGTCGTTGCTGCTTAATGGATGAAGGGGCGCAAAGCGGCGTCTGGACGTATGCGCACTTTCGCCTCGCTTCGCAGACGCCGATGGCGTAAGGAGCGGCCATGGAAAACAACCGATTTGAAACACCTGTGACTGTGAAGTCAGTCGCGGCGGGAAGCACTCAGCTCTTGCGCACGGCGCGTGAGGCTTCCGACTACCTCCTCAACAGCTGGCCCGGCAAGCGCAGCCCCAAGCATCGCGCGGCCCTGCAGGCCTGCCATGACGCACTCGCCGGCGACAAACCGGCGATGAACGCCAGGCGCGCCTTCATCGCGGCAGCACGCGAAGTGGACGTGTTCGTCAGCGACAAGGCGCCCGCCTGACACAAGCCGACATTTGGGGCGGCAATCTGGATTGAGGCACGGCCCGCATCTGCGGGCCGTTTGCCGTCACTTTGCCGTTTCGGTTTCGGCTTCAGTCTCGTCTTCGGGCTTCGAACGTTCCCGCGCTGCAACCTTGGCTGCCAGCTTCTCGGCCTTCTTGGCCGCTTTCTGGCGGTCGCGTTCCTTGCGTTCCTGATCGTAGTTTGGTGGTCGCGCCATATTGGCTCCTTTTTACTGCCTCGCGGCTCTGGTCCTGCCTAGGAGCATTAGCCGTCAAACACAACAGCTGAAGCGATAGTGCGTCGATGATGGCCAGGCTTGCAAGATGCGCGTCGCAATGAAGGGGCCAGGTCCATCATTGCGGCGGCCAATACCTATCGCCATCGATTTGCCGATCAGATGCCGCTTCGGTCAATCACCAGATCTGCAGCACCAAAACGGTCCTTTGCCGTCAGCTGCTGGTGCCAGTAGGGATAGAGCAAGGGCGGCCGGCTGACCGCATCGAGGCGCTCGCGCTCCTCGCCGGAAAGCACCAGGCTTGCCGCCGCGATGTTGTCCCGGAACTGCGTTTCCGTCCTGCCGCCGATCACCAGCGAACTGACGGCCGGCCGGCCAAGCAGCCAGGCCAGCGCCACCTGCGCTGCCGACACGCCGCGCTGCGCGCCGATCTCGACAAGCACGTCGACGATCCGCCACAGC
>NZ_RZOM01001458.1:0-1111 GCF_003999175.1 Mesorhizobium sp. M7A.F.Ca.ET.027.03.2.1
ATCAGATTCTGATCAATCGTCGTGTCTGAGCTCCGCTCGGCTCTTACGGAGATAATCGCGCGGCCCGGCAACGGCCGCGCGTGCCGCGGGCGTGAGCTTTGCGCTTCGTCAGAAGTGCCTCGAGCGTGACGACGATAATTGACCAGCCATATGGAACGCATTCGCCCAGTTATCCAAAGCGTGGATACCTTTCATCTAAACAAAGGATTTTACCGTTTTTGCTGCAGGTCCCATAGAGGCGCTTCAAGTTGGAAAGATAGGTAGTTCCCATGGTTGCGTTGGATCCGAGGAGCATCATCTGGTGTGCGGGGCGCACAAAGTCAGTCGCATCTGCATTACGGCTTGGTCTTTCGGCGGTCTCCACAAGTTACGCCCCGTTGGTGCGATGCCAATTATTTAACCAATGCTTGGACATTTATCTCAACCAGACAGCTCCAAGGTGAGGTCTTCCATGCGCCCGAATGTCGATTGGAAGTTGTGCTGGGAAAATGAGCTGCAACTGGCCGACCATGTCGAACTCTCCGACTTTTTTCGAAAGACCTATGGACGGACTGGCGCCTTCAACGCGGAGCCATTCGAAGGCGGCCGCAGTTGGGCCGGCGCGAGGCCGGAATTCCGCGCAATCGGCTACGACGCGCATGGGGTAGCGGCTCACATCGGCATGCTGCGGCGCTTCATCAAAGTTGGCGAGGTCGACTTGATCGTCGCTGAATTGGGCCTGTACGCGGTTCGTCCGGATCTTGAAGGGCTCGGAATCGGTTTTTCGATGCGCGTGGCGTACCCAGTGCTCCATCAGTTGGGTGTTCCATTCGCTTTCGGCACGGTTCGGCACGCGCTGCGAAACCATGTCGAAAGATTCTGCAGAGCCGGCCTCGCGAACATTGTGTCGGGCGTTCGCGTACGATCGACCCGTCCAGATGTGCATCCCGACCTGCCGCCCACGCGCCTGGAAGACGTACTCGTGTTGGTTTCGCCGATCGGACGCTCGATGGACGAGTGGCCGTCCGGTACCCTGATCGACCGGAACGGTCCGGAACTATGAAGCCTCTGGACTACATATGCGAAGGGCAGAGTGACAATGCCGATGGCACTGCAGAGCGCAGCGTCTATC
>NZ_RZOM01001459.1:0-1111 GCF_003999175.1 Mesorhizobium sp. M7A.F.Ca.ET.027.03.2.1
CATTGCCAAGGGCTTCGTTTGGTCGTGGTCGCTTGACGTCCCGGCGCGCTTGGGAAACAACGTCCGCGACGCACGCGGCGGGAGCCGCTCCGAGAGGGGACGAAACGTTGAGTTTTTCGGGATTGCTGCAGCTCGGCTTTTCGACGGTCATTTTCCTGCTGGCGGCGACAGCCGCCAAGCAATGGGGCCTTGCGCCGAGCCTTGGCAAGATAGCGCTGACGCTGGCGCTCTATTCGCTGGGCAATCTGATCATGCTGCGGCTGATCCGCGAATTCGGCATGTCGGTGTCGTTCAGCCTTTCCGCCGTCATCCAGATGGTCTCCGTGAACGTCGTGGCGCTGGTCTTCTTCGGCGAGCGCGTCAATGCGCTGCAGGCGACCGGCATCATGCTGGCGATCGCAGCGGTGGCGCTGATCACGCTCGGACCCTATCTGCAAGGCCGGCTGTAACGGGCGAATTGCCGATGAAGAACGCCGCGAACGCTTTGCTCAACCGGGTCGAATTCCCGGTGCTGCTGGCCGGCCTGGTCATCGCCGCCGGCCTGTGGGGATTCGAGGAGCTGATGGAGATTGCGCGCGCCACCACGCCGCACGCCTTCGACACCGAGATCCTGCTCGCCTTCCGCCAGGCGGGGCGCCCTGACAGCCCGATCGGCCCGCTGTGGCTGCAAGGGGCGATGCGCGACATCACAAGTCTTGGCAGCGGCAGCGTGTTGGTGCTGATCGTGACGGCGGTAATCGTCTATCTCCTGCTTATCCGCAGGCCGGCGACCGCCCTTTTCATCTTCGTGGCGGTGGCCGGCGGTCAGGTGCTGTCGAGCCTGCTGAAAGCCGGCATCGACCGGCCGCGCCCCGAACTCGTCTCGCATCTCGTCAACGAAACGACGCTGTCTTTTCCGAGCGGCCACGCCATGCTGTCGGCCGTGACCTATCTGACGCTCGGCGCGCTGGCGGCACGCTTCCTGCCCGGTCGAACGACGAAGATCTATGTGCTGTCGCTGGCGGTGCTGACGACGCTGCTGGTCGGCATCAGCCGCATCTATCTTGGCGTCCACTGGCCATCGGATGTGCTTGCCGGCTGGTGCGCCGGCTTCGTCTGGGCGATGCTGTGC
>NZ_RZOM01000145.1:0-8558 GCF_003999175.1 Mesorhizobium sp. M7A.F.Ca.ET.027.03.2.1
GGCGCTGGTGCACCCGCCCCCGCCAACGCTAGTGCCGCCGACCGCGCCCGCGCCTCCGGCGCCGCCGGAGGTCGCGGTCATTCCGCCGCCCATCGTGGCGCCATTGCCGCCGGCTCCGCCGCCGCTACCGACGCAGCCCGAGGGCCACCGCGATTCGGTCGTCTGGCTGGCGGTGGCGCCCGACGGGCACTCGATCATGAGCGCCAGCACCGATCACACGATCAAGCTGTGGGACATCGCCGCCAAGCAGCTGATCCGCACTCTCGGCGTGCACAAGGATATGGCCCGCACGGCGCTGTTCATGCCCGACGGCGTCAGCGCGCTGACGGCCGGCGACGACGGCGAGATCGTGCAGCGCAAACTTTCCGACGGCGCGGTGCTGCATGTCTTCTCCTCGGGCGGCAATGGCGGCGTCAGAAAGCTGGCGATCAGCCCGGACGGCAAACATGCCATCAGCGGGCACGACAGGGGCAATGTCATCGTCTGGGATCTCAAGAAGGGCGCTGTGCTGCACGCCATGAGCGGGAACGGCTGGTCGGTCAGCGCCGTCGCCGTCGCGCCCGATGGCAGGCAAGCCCTCAGCGGCAGCATAGACGGCACACTGAAACTTTGGGACATTGAAAGCGGCAAGCAATTACGAAGTTGGCACGGGCATGAGCGAGGCACATATGGCGCCGCGTTCACCGCCGACGGGCATCATCTGGTCACCGGCAGTGGCGATTACACGATCAAGCTCTGGGATCTGGACAGCGGCCGCGAAGCGCGCCGCTTTGAAGGCCACGAAGGCACTGTCTACGCATTGGCGCTGTCGGCCGACGGCCAGCGCCTGGTCTCCGGCTCGCTCGACGGCACGGCGCGGCTGTGGGACATGGACACCGGCAACCAAATCGCGATGTTCGATAGCCGGACTGGCCCGATCTACGCGGTGGCCTTCACCGCCGATGGCACGGTGCTGACCGGCGGCAACGACCGCACCATCAGGGATTGGCCGGCCGCCGGCGGCGACAGCATCGTGCTGTTTGCCGGCGCGCCGGAGTGAACGGAACCTTGATCGCATTGTCCGCTGTGCTATGAAAATCCATGTCAGCTCCCAGCCTCCCGGACAACGCGCCGCTCATTGTCATCGATCTCCAGACCGGCATGTTCGACGGTGTGCACGAGCCGCCGATCCATGATGCGCCAGGCATTGTCGAGCGCACCAAGGCGGTGATCGATTGGGCGCGGCGCGGCGGGCGCAAGGTCGCTTTTATCAGGCATGACGGACCCGATGGCGATCCGTTGGCACCGGATGAGCCGGGCTGGCCGGTTTGGCCCGCGCTCGGCCAGGCGGCGGACGAGCCGACCTTTGCCAAATCGGTGCGCGATGCATTCAGCAATCCCGCCTTCGGCGACTGGGTGGCCGGGCAAGGTGCGGGTGCTGTCGTGCTCTTGGGCGCACAGACCGATTTTTGCGTGGCCGCGACGGTCAAGGGCGCGATCGCCAGAGGGCTCGGCGTGACCGTGGTGTCCGATGCGCACAGCACGCTGGACAATGCCAGCGAGAGTGCCGAACAGGTCATCACCAGGCACAATGGCGAATTCGCGGAGGCCGGTGTCAATCTGGTGACCACAAAGGCGCTTGTCGGCGGCTGAAGCCCGACCGTCGCCGCAGGCCGCATCAGGCAGGCCGGCTTGAGGAGTTCGCGAGGGAAGACAGCGCTGGGCGGCTTCCGTGGTCGACGCGGACGGGGGGGCGCATTGTTGGGATGGCTCGGGCGCCCGCGTCAACCAGGGCGGCTCGTACCGCCGCATTAGCAACATTGCACATCGCAGGTCGCTCGAAACTTCCGCGAAAGCGGAATAGGCCGGAGCAAAAGTGCGGATTCGGCTGAGACTTTCGGCGCGCTTTCCCGGGACGGGGAATCAAAAAGTCTGCTGGTTGTCGGCATGCCCCTCAAGGCGTCCGTCGCTCCTGCACCGGATCGGCGAGGAACGACGCCGCAATCAGGTCGTCGGCATCGATCCGGCCATGACGATCTTCCATGATGGCCGCGACCTTTTGAAAGGTTTTCATTTCGGCATCCGTCACCCGCGCATTGCGCATTCTGGCTTGGAGATCGGCCAGGCGAACGCCCAAAGCAGGGGATCTCACAGCTTTGCTTGTCATCTTCACTCGTCCTGATTGGAACCTGACATGTGCGACCCGCCGCCGTGGCTGGCGGCGGGTTTGGGACCGTTCGAAATTCAGTCGTAGACCTTGATGATCTTGCGGGTGCCCGGATCCACCAGGACGGTGCGGTTGTCGACGACCACGTAGCGGTATTGGACATCGGGGATCTCATGAAGCTCGACCGTTTCCGGCAACGCGCTACCAATATTCAGTTCCACACCGGGAACCTTGACCGAAGCGAGGGGCTGCTTCTTCACATACTCGCGGATGACCGTGTCCTGTTCAGGCTGAATGACAACGTCCTGAGCGGCAACGGCGCCGACTCCGGCCAACAGCAATAGCGCCGCAGCGGTGCCCGTTAGGTGCATTTTCATACTGTTTCTCCTTGCGAGTCAGCATGACAAGATCGTCCAACGCTGACGAGCAACTGAACTTGAGCCAAATGAAAATGTTCCTCCGCTGGGGCTTCGGTCGGATGAGAAGTGCGACTTAAGTCCGGTCCGCGAGCGCATTAGTCTTACCGACGGGAACGGCTCTCTGTTCACGACTGTTTGTCTCCCGGATTCGGAGAAACAGATGGACAAAAGTGTTTGCCAAGCGCGCTGGTTGCTCGCACCGATTTTCGCGACGGCCGTCACCTTTCTGGGGATGGGAATAGTCCTTGGCTGACATGTCGTCGATCGGCGCAGCAACGTCCCTTCCTGCGCTGATAGGATTCGCAAGCCGCTTCGGCGGCTGGCGAATCCTCTATCTTCACCACGCGCGGGCCTGCTCATTCGGCAAGCGAGCGCTTCGTTCAGCTTATGCAACATTGGGAGGTTTACTATGGATCGGCGATCCTTCTTGACAGCAATGTTTGGCATTGCCGGGGCAGCAGCCCTTGCAGGGGCAATTCGCCCGACCGAAGCAGTGGCCGGTGTTCCAGGCGCCGGAAACGGCATTCTCGATGAAATAGAGGCGTCACAAACAGAGGCCTTCGACGACGGTACACATGCGGAGGTGCAGCCGGTCGACCATCGACGCTGGGATCGGGACTGGGATCGGGACCGGGATCGGGACCGGGATCGGGGCTGGCGCCGGCGCCGGCACGGGCGGCGATGGAGACGGGTCTGCCGTAGTTATTGGCGGCATGGTCGCCGTCGCGTCCGGTGCTATCGCAGACGCGGGCCCTCGGTCATCCTTCGGTTTTAGCAGCTAGCCAGCACGTCTTAGCGGCTTGACCAGCGCGATCGGCTCGGCGTCCGCATTTTTCCGGCGGTTGCCGAGCAGAATGCCGTTTGCCGAGGCTGGAGCTCCACATGGCGAGGCGGCGCGAAGGTGAATCCGCGCCAGACAGAAGCGAAGACGTCAAGATGACGGTGCACCGACGCATGCCATCCGTTGGCGAGAAATGGCCCGGCAGCCAGGTGCAAAGGGAGGCACGCCGGGCCAGCCGACTTCTGGCGGTCGCCGGCCATCCTTATATTCTATACGTCTAATATTAATGCAAGCGGCGCCAAAAGCCTCCGGTGGACAATACATCGCCCGAAGCCGTCCGCTCCACTGGACGAAGCCTGGAGGACCCGCGCGGCCGCAATCTCGCCATCGCTCGGCAATTGGTTCGGGCTCGTTCAGTTTGCCGCTTTGCTATCGTGTGTCGATCGAGCGGGCGGCGAAGGCAGGGCACGTTGATCCGCAGGCTGCTCGCTGAAGTAGAGCGAACTGCCGAGAACAACGAAGACGATGCCCACCGCCATCAATCCAACCATGAGCACGGCGATCGCCGTGCCTGGACCATGGCCTGTCTTGACGATGGTGGATCGGTGGGGCATCGCGCCGTTCTCCAGATATGGCACACCAGGGGTGCCGAACCTTCGCGACAAACGACAAGCGCGGCCCGATGTTCCCTTGGCGGAGCTTCAATCGGTCAGGTCGGGCTTTTGCTATTTCCTGTAGGACCAAGGTCTTATCTGTTGTGCGCAAAAGTCCAAGGGGCCTTGTTCAGTTCCGATAATGTCCCTTGGATGTTCCGCTATTTTAGGTAAATCTCATATAAAGCTTAGGGGGAAAACTTAGCCAGCCAAGCACATTTTCCCGCGAAACGGGCATGGAAAATGTGGCTTTGGCAAGTTCAACAACAGGCAGTCATGTCTCGGGCGACGAATGGCTCACGTCTCGTCGAATGGGCCCTCGCGGTTCTGATCGCGCGTGATCGCGGCTTCTTCCTCATCATCGGGAAGGGCGTCGTCGCTGTCCTGGTACGCGTTATCGTCGTCCTCGTCGGGCAGATCGCCGTCTTTTTCGATGCCGTAACGCATGTCGCCGTTTTCCGGCACGGACTCTGGCAGGATCTCGCCGCCCTTGATTGCATCCCAATCCTGCTGCTCGATGGTCGGCCCGTCCGCCTGCGGTGCGTCATCTTCGATATCGGCGTCTGGTTTGTTGCGCGGTGCCATGTTGGGCTCCTTTCCTTGAAAACTGCAGGCGAAACTCGGGGTGCCGGCGTTTGTTCCCGTGCTTGAACTGCAGGCGTGCTTCTGGATTGCCGACAGCTGGCAGCCCCCGCCAGCACCCGCCGCCGTCCCCGGATCGCCACGCTTGCCAAGTCGCCGCGCAATGGAGAGCGCAGTGGAGATGGGCCGCTTACTTGCGAAGTTGCTAAAATAATGAAATGTTGTCTGCGGGAAATGGGAATGAGGCAGGGACTGATCGGAACCGCCGCGGTTTCGACGGTTTTGGGAAACCATGTATTTTGGACAGTTTCTCGTAGGAATGTCAGCCACGGCCATCATCGTCGCGGTCTGGACCTATATGGTTACCGGCTCTTTCTGGGAGGCATTTGCCTGGACGATAGCGACGCTGCTTGTCCTGCAGGTCGGCTACTTCGTGCTCATCGTGAGGCTGATCTTCAGGGGCTCGCATGATATCGCGCCGAGCCAGGATCCGGTAGACGCCTTCCCGCCATTGCGTCGCGACGGTGTCCGGCTTTAAGACCGGGTAGCCAGGATCACTCGCGCGTGTGCGCCCGGGCAATTCGGGGAACCTCGCCACCAGCGCGACCACGGTGTTTGGTCACTGAGACAGCGTCCGAGCATATCCCTGCCGGAGATTTCGGCGCAGCGTTATCGTGGGAACATGACGCATGCGCGACCTCCTTCGCATGGAGCTCAGGCCGTCAGGTGGAACAAGTGATGATGCTTCGCGTTCTCTAGCGGTACCGGTGAGGTTGCCACCTCCATCGGAACTGCCATGGCTCGCTCTGCTCCCGGCGGGGCGAGCCTTTTTCGTGCTCCCATTGTCCAGACGCGAGGCTGATTTGACGCGGCGACGACAGGTGCTTCGCCAATCCGGCTACAGCAGGAATTTTTCGTCTTCTAATGTCCGTACACATTTGTGCAAGTTTTCAAGCATTTCCGCGCTGTCTGCCGCATGTCTGATCAGCAACAAATTAATATCCGAACCGAAAACGTAACATCTTCAATTCTGAAGTTTGATGGAACCGCATGGCAGCGGTGGAGTTTTTATGGAGGGCGGAATTCAATTGTCACTAGGAGACGGTCATGAAACTTTATCTTACAAGCGCGGCGGCCGCAGTCGTCCTGATGGGCGGCATTGGTGCGGCGCTGGCGGAGAGCGTCGTCGTCGTCCAGCCGGAGCAGGAGACGGTCGTTCGCGAATACATCAAGAGGGAACCGCTTGCCTCGGTGAACCTTCTGGGGGTCGAACTCAAGCTCGGCTCCTCGGTGCCGGACACTGTCGAATTGCGTGAGGTGCCCGACGTCAAATATCGCGTCGCCGTGATCAATGACCAGACGGTCCTCGTCGATCCGGAGACCCGCCAGATCGTTGAAGTGCTGCACTAAGGGAGTTCCCGCAGCACTGGACCTTGGGGAAAACCCGCCCCGACGTCGCGTCGGTGGCGGGTTTCCTTTGCCGCGACCCGCTATGGCCTATTCGGCGGCCAGTCTATCCTGTGTCTTGGTCTCGAAATCGCTGGCGTCGTGGCGCTCATGCAATTGCATGGCAGGCTCGCCGAAAGCGCGGTTGACCATGCGGCCGCGCTTGACCGCCGGTCGTGCGTCGATCGCCTTGGCCCAGCGTTGCACATGTGTGTATTCCTGCACGGACAGGAACTCGGCGGAATCATTGTACATGCGGCCGAGCGCCAGCCCGCCATACCAGGGCCACACCGCCATATCGGCGATGGAATAGTCCTTGCCGCCGAGATATTCGGTCTCCGCCAGCCGGCGGTCGAGCACATCCATCTGGCGTTTCACCTCCATCGAGAAGCGGTCGATGGCATATTCGAACTTTTCCGGCGCATAGGCATAAAAGTGACCGAAGCCGCCGCCCAGATACGGCGCCGAGCCCATCTGCCAGAACAGCCAGGACAGCACCTCGGCGCGGGCCGGCTGTTCGGTCGGCAGGAATTTGCCGAACTTCTCGGCGAGATAGACCAGGATCGAACCGGATTCGAAGATGCGCACCGTCGTTTCGCCGCTGCGGTCCATCAGGGCCGGGATCTTGGAGTTGGGATTGACCTCGACGAAGCCGCTGCCGAACTGGTCGCCATCGTTGATCCGGATCAGCCAGGCATCGTATTCGGCGCCCTTGTGGCCGCGCGCCAGAAGCTCTTCCAGCATGACGGTGACCTTGACGCCGTTCGGCGTCGCCAGCGAATAGAGCTGCAACGGATGCTTGCCGACGGGCAGTTCCTTGTCATGCGTCGGTCCGGCGATCGGCCGGTTGATGCTGGCAAAGGCTCCGCCGCTCGGCTTGTTCCAGGTCCATACTTTCGGCGGTGTGTAGTCGGTCATTTCGTGGCCTCGTGTCGGGGAAGGATGGCAGGTCGCCATAAACTAGGGCTGCGGATGTGTAAGTTCAACTTGCGTTGAACTATTATCGATGCCCGCAGAGCCGGCATCGGCAATTGGGCACTTCCTCGCCCTTGCGCCTTCTCCGGCGTGGCATACCTATAGAAGATGTCACCAAAGCCCATCCAGGACAAAAGCATGACCATCAATCCCAATCCGCGCTCGGTCGTTGCCGTGCGGGCTACTGTTCCCGAAGATGCCTTTACAGCCGGGGCGCTCGGCACGCTCAGGGAAGGCAGCGGCGTCGTCATTCGCAATGATGGACTGGTGTTGACCATCGGCTATCTCATCACCGAAGCGGAAGAGGTCTGGCTGACCAGCCATGACGGCCGCGTCATCCCCGCGCACGCGCTCGCCTATGACCAGGAATCGGGCTTTGGCCTGGTGCAGGCGCTGGCGCCGCTCGGCCTGCCGGCCGTGGCGTTGGGCGATGCCGGCAAGGCCAGGATCGGCGACGCCGTCGTGCTGGCCGACGGCATCGGCCAGTCGGTGCAGGCCAGGATCGTCACCAAGCAGGAATTCGCCGGCTATTGGGAATATCTGCTCGACGAGGCGATCTTCATTGCGCCGGCGCATCCGTCCTGGGGCGGTGCCGGGCTGTTCGGCGCCGACGGCTCGCTGCTCGGCATCGGCTCGCTGCGCCTACAGATGAGCCGCAACGGCGAGGTGGCCGACATCAACATGGTGGTGCCGATCGATCTGTTGCCGCCCATTCTCGACGACCTCCTGACGCGCGGCCAGGTGGCCAAGCCACCGCGCCCGTGGCTCGGCGCCCTGTCGGCCGAAAGCGACGGCAGGGTGGTGGTGATGAGCGTGACAGAGGGCGGCCCGGCGGCCAAGGCCGGCCTGCGTCAGGGCGACATCATCTCCGACATCCGCGACGGCGCGGTCGACGGGCTGGCCGATTTCTATCGCAAGCTGTGGGAAAGCGGCTCGGCGGGGGCCGAGATTCCGATGCGGGTGCTGCGCGACGGCCGCGAAACCTGGCTGCGCGTCAAATCGGCCGACCGCGGCAGTTTTCTGAAAAAGCCGCAGCTGCAGTAGGTGCGTCAGCCGCCGATGCATCCGAGACTGCTCAAGACCTTCCTTGCGGTGGCGCGGAGCCGCAGCATCACGCGTGCCGCAGAAGTGGTCCACCTCGCGCAATCGAGCGTCAGCGACCAGATCCAGGCGCTCGAAACGGAGCTTGGCGCGGCCCTGTTCACACGCGCGAAGTCAGGCCTTGAGCTGACGCCGGCGGGGCTGGCGCTGAAGCCGATCGCCGAGGATCTGTTGCGGCTCGATGGCGAGGCGCGCGCGGCCGTGCAGGCGGCGGCAAGTCAGACAAGCGGGCAGGTGACGATCGGCGCACTGGAGACGATTGCCTCGGCACGGCTGGCGCCCTGGCTACCTGGATTCCAGGCCGGTCATCCCGACATCATTGTGCGGATGAAAGTGGCGGGCAGCGGCGCGCTGCTGCGCCATCTGGAGAAAGGCGAGATCGATGTCGCCTTCTGTTTCGACCGCCGTGACTTCGCGAAGGACGCTTCCGATGAACGCTTCGCCAGGCGCACGAT
>NZ_RZOM01001460.1:0-1111 GCF_003999175.1 Mesorhizobium sp. M7A.F.Ca.ET.027.03.2.1
GCTTGAGAGCTGGAAGGCGCAGCAGGACGAGGCAAATGATGCGCAATCTCGCGCCAGTAACCGATCCAGCGTCATCTCGGCCCTCGCGCGCTCCTTCCGGCTGGCCCTGCAGATGGCAGTGCTCGGCCTCGGCGCCTATCTGGTGCTGAAGAACGAGGCTTCGCCCGGCATCATGATCGCCGCCTCGATCCTGATGGGCCGCGCCTTGGCCCCGGTCGAGCAAGCGATCGGTACATGGAAGGCGACGATCGGGGCACGGGCTGCTTACAAGCGTCTGGTCGCAGTAGCTGGTCAGCGGCCGGAGGCCACGCCGGCCCTGCCACTGCCGCGCCCGAAAGGCAAGTTTGTGGCCGAGAATATTATGCTCGCCAGACAGGGCGGCGAACCAATCCTGCGAGGAATCAGCTTCCAGCTCAAGCCCGGTGAAGCGATGGCGCTGGTCGGCCCGAGCGCAGCCGGTAAGACGAGCCTTGCGCGCGTGTTGGCCGGCACTTGGCGGCCGACCGGTGGCCGCGCGTTGCTTGACGGAATGAACGTTGTCGAATGGGCGGCCGAGGACCGGGGTCGACATGTCGGCTACCTGCCGCAGGATATCGAGCTCTTCGCCGGCACCGTCTCCGAGAACATCGCCCGTTTTGCGTCGCTCAATCCCGCAACTTTCAACAACGTGGTCAAGGCCGCGCAATTGGCGGGAGTCCATGAACTGATCAAGGGGCTGCCGAAGGGCTACGCCACCGAGATCGGTCAAGGTGGCGCGGCACTGTCCGGAGGGCAACGCCAGCGCATCGGACTGGCGCGGGCGCTCTACGGCGACCCGGCGTTCCTTATCCTAGACGAGCCTAACTCCAATCTCGACCACGAGGGCGAGCAGGCGCTCGCCACGGTCATCGGTGGGCTCAAGGAGGCCGGTACGACCCTGATCCTGATCTCGCACCGGCCAAGCATCCTGGACAAGGTCGACAAGGTGTTGGTCCTCAACCACGGCGCTCAAGATCTCTTCGGGCCGCGTGACCATGTCTTCAACGAACTCGCCAATCGCGCCAGCAAGGTGGCCCATCTGCCCAAGGCGGCCCAGCCGCCAACCCTTGAGGTGGTCAAGGAAGTCAAAGAG
>NZ_RZOM01001461.1:0-1111 GCF_003999175.1 Mesorhizobium sp. M7A.F.Ca.ET.027.03.2.1
GGCGATCGCCGCCAGAAGGTCCGAAAGGAGCTGGACGAAGATGGCGCAACAAAAGGCTGCGGCGGCAAAACGCAAAGGCGCAACGGCGAAGAATGGAAGTGCGGCAAACGATGCCGCGCCGCCCAAGGACCGTCGGCGCGAGCGCGGCGAAGCCAGCGTGCAGCGGATCATCGACGCCACCATCGAGCTCATCGCGGAGGAGGGGCTGGCAAGCGTCACCATGCAGCGCATCGCCGAACATGTCGGCTCGTCCAATGCCCTGGTCGTCTTCCATTTCCGCAGCAAGGAGAACCTGTTTCGCGCCGTCCTGCAGTATCTCAGCGATCGATACGATGAGCTGTGGGTGACGTTGGTGCGGGCGCCCGGCCTGTCGCCGGTTGAGCGGGCTCTGGGCGCGGTCGATTGCGCGCAACGTTTCGCCCGCCAGCACCCGAAATGGGTTTCAGTTTTTGTCGTGTTCTCCAGCGACCGCAAGAGCATGCAGATCTACAACGAAATCGGCCTGCCGAGCGACCTTGCCTACACCGCCGAGGCGCGCGAGCTGCTGATCGAGATTTCGCGCAGTGGCGGTTATACCGGCGTCGACATCGATACGCTGTCGGAGAGCCTGAATTATCTGGTTCATGGCGCCTGGTATTGGGATCATCTCAATCCGTCCAGCCGTGACACCAACGTGCTGCGCAAGACCATGCTGCTCCTGCTGCATCAGGCGTTCCCCCGGCATTTCGAACTGATGCGCTAACTGCTTCAGGGCTGCCGCAGATGGCAGCCGGCCTGCCGCTTCTGCGCCAGATACTCGTCGACAAGCTGGCGGTAGCGCACCCTGCCGAAGCTGGGAAAATGGCCGCCATGCACGACCGAGACATGGAGGTCGCGCATACGCAGCAGCGTGGCGACATAGTCATCGACAACCGAGTGGTAGACATCGTCGATCAGCGGGCCGTCATAGATGATATCGCCGGATAACAGGATGCCCGTCCTGTTTTCGTAGAGCGCGATGCCGCCGGGCGAATGGCCGGGCGTGTGGATCACCTCGAAGGCACGGTCGCCGAGATCGACGACATCGCCCTGGTCGAGCAAACGGCCGGCGGGCGCAGGCAAAATGCCGTAG
>NZ_RZOM01001462.1:0-1109 GCF_003999175.1 Mesorhizobium sp. M7A.F.Ca.ET.027.03.2.1
CGTCGACGGCAATGTAGATCGACTTGCCGCCGCCTGAGCCGGGTTCGCCGACCATCTTGCCGTAGTCGTCGTCGCGCACCGAGCCCAGCATGATCATCGAGGAGCCGAAGACCAGTTCGGCATGGTGTACGACATCGCCTTCGCCATAGCGGGCACGGACGCTGAAGCCGAAAGCCTCGCCCAGCCAGTCGATCATTCTTGCCGCGTTCTTGTAGCGCAAAGCGGGGTAGATGCGGGGCGCTTCAGTGGTGGTTGGCATGGGAACCTCCTTCGCTTGGGTTGCTCGACAAGCCACCCTGCTCGAAGGCCGTTCCAGGGTCTTGAAGAAATGTTACCTGACAGAGAGCGCGGTCGGCGTTTCGCCGGCGAGGTCGCGAAACTCGCGCACCAGATGCGCCTGGTCGGCATAGCCGCAATCGGCGGCGATGCCGGCCCAGTCGACGGTCGGTTGTCTCGACAGGCCGAGCGCCCGGTTGAAGCGGACGATGCGCGACAGCGTCTTGGGGCCGATGCCGATGGCGTTGGAAAAACTGCCGGCGAGATGCTTGCGGCTCCAGCCCAGCCTTTCGGCGATCGATCCAATGCGGGTCCGGCCGCCGGATGCGATGATGCGGTCATAGGCCCAGGCGATTTCAAGCGGCGTCTCGGCGGCATTCTCGAGACGGGCGGTGACGAAGGCCTCGGCCATGTCGAAACGCGTCGTCCAGTCCGGCGCGTTGCCAAGCTTTTCACGCAGCGCCAAGCCTTGCGCGCCAAGCACGTCGTCGAGGACGACCATGCTGTCGGCCAGTTCGCTCATCGGCAGGCGGAAGAAACGGCGTGCGCCAAGCGGCGTGAAGTTGACCTGGACGCAGCAGGCGCCGCCGAAGGATTCGATCACCACCGGTCCGGCAAAGAGGCCGGCGGCGAAACTGGCGAAGCGGTCATTGTCGCCGGGCGCCTTGCCGAGGCCGATGGCGAAGGGTTCAGCGAAGTTGAAGACCAGCGGCACGGTGAGGGACGCGTATTCGACGTTGCGCATATGGCCGGGCGTCATTTCGCGATAGCCGCAAATGTCCGACACAATGCCCTGAAGCCGAGGATCGGGCAGGCGCCGGCGCATCTCGAAC
>NZ_RZOM01001463.1:0-1106 GCF_003999175.1 Mesorhizobium sp. M7A.F.Ca.ET.027.03.2.1
GGTTGATGGTGGTCTTGTCCCAGCTCTTCTCCAGTACCTTGCGGCGGCTGGTGGTGATGGCGACAGGCACAAGCGGCCGGCCCGAGAGGCGCGCCAGGAGAACGATGCCAAGCCCTGCGTCTCGCGGCGTGCCGTGCGGAATATCTGCGATCATGGCGACGTTCTTGCCGACGGCGAGCGACTTTTTCAGGGCGATAAGCGCTTTTGCCCCACCCTTGTCGAGGTGCCTGGCATTCTCCCGCCCGCCCGAGCCGCGCACCGCCTCGATGCCGAATTTTTCCAGCATCAAGGCGTTGAGCTCGGCATCGGCGCTGCGCGAAACCATGGCGACCAGCGGCTTGCGCTTGGGGTAATAGGCTGGCGTCAGCAGATGCTGGCCATGCCACAAGGCGATGATGCCAGGCTCGAATTCGGTATAGGCACCGCCCGAAAACCGTGCCGATCCCTCGACGACGCGATTGGTGAGGCGCACGAAGCGCACGAACTGGGCGAACAGGCTGGCGATGGCGTTCTTGACGAATCGCGACTGCGCCAGCGGTTGGCGAATCTTGCGCCAGAAGGCCTTGGTCGTGCGGCTGCGTCCCCTGCCCGTGGGCGCGGCATCGTTTGCTGGCCCTTTCGCCAGGTCATGCTCCATCGAAGTCAACCGGCAGCCTTGTTGTCGGGGTCCAGCAGCCGGTGCAGATGAACGACGAAGTAACGCATGTGGGCGTTGTCCACGCTGGCTTGCGCCTTGGCTTTCCATGCCGTGTGCGCGGATTGATAGTCGGGATAGATGCCGACGATATCGAGCCCCTCGAGATCGCGGAATTCGGTGCCGCCAAGCTTCTTCAGTTCGCCACCGAACACCAGATGCAAAAGCTGTTTCTTTCCGTCTTCCGCGGCCATGTCGGTCCTTCACATATCGTGAGTTTGTGACAGGTCTAGACCAAAGCCGCCGACTTTGGAACCTTTAGGGCGAGATGAATTCATCTCGCCCGGGAAAACGCTTTCACGCGTCCAGACCGGCGATGACGCCGGCGAGCACGGCCAGCAATTCACCGCTGCCGGCAGCAAGGGCGCCGTGGCGGGTCACCTCGCCGGCATAAAGTGGAGCACGGCCATGC
>NZ_RZOM01001464.1:0-1105 GCF_003999175.1 Mesorhizobium sp. M7A.F.Ca.ET.027.03.2.1
CTACAAGCTCGAGCGCAAGCCAGGCCAGCGCGACCTGGTGCTTTTCCTGCCCGACGAGATCCTGGTCGTCGACCATTATTCGGCCAAGGCCTGGACTGACCGCTACGACTATGCCGGTGAAGGTTTTTCGACCGAAGGGCTGCCGCGCGACGAAATCGCCGAGCCGTTCAAGAGCCCCGACCGCATCCCGCCGCGCGGCGACCATGAACCGGGCGAATACGCCAATCTGGTCCGCAAGGCGATGGATTCGTTCAAGCGCGGCGACCTGTTCGAGGTCGTGCCCGGCCAAATGTTCTACGAGCGCTGCGAAACGCAGCCATCCGAGATTTCGCGCAAGCTGAAGGCAATCAACCCCTCGCCCTATTCCTTCTTCATCAATCTGGGCGAAGGCGAATACCTGATCGGCGCCTCGCCCGAAATGTTCGTTCGCGTCAACGGCCGCCGCGTCGAGACCTGCCCGATCTCGGGCACCATCAAGCGCGGCGACGATGCCATTTCGGACTCCGAGCAGATCCTGAAACTGCTCAACTCCAAGAAGGACGAATCCGAGCTGACCATGTGCTCGGACGTCGACCGCAACGACAAGTCGCGGGTCTGCGAGCCGGGTTCGGTGCGCGTCATCGGCCGTCGGCAGATCGAAATGTATTCGCGCCTGATCCACACGGTCGACCACATCGAAGGCCGGCTGCGCGAAGGCATGGATGCCTTCGATGCCTTCCTGTCGCATGCCTGGGCGGTCACCGTCACCGGCGCGCCGAAACTGTGGGCCATGCGCTTCATCGAACAGAACGAGAAGAGCCCGCGCGCCTGGTATGGCGGTGCGATCGGCATGGTCAATTTCAACGGTGACATGAACACCGGCCTGACGCTCCGCACCATCCGTATCAAGGACGGCATTGCCGAAGTGCGGGCCGGCGCCACATTGCTGTTCGACAGCATTCCCGAGGAAGAAGAAGCCGAAACCGAACTGAAGGCATCCGCCATGCTCTCCGCCATCCGCGACGCCAAGACAGGCAATTCCGCCAGCACCGAGCGCACGACCGCGCGCGTCGGCGACGGCGTCAACATCCTGCTGGTCGACCACGAGGATAGTTTCGTCCACACG
>NZ_RZOM01001465.1:0-1100 GCF_003999175.1 Mesorhizobium sp. M7A.F.Ca.ET.027.03.2.1
CCCTTGGGGATGGTGAAACCAAAGCTGGCACCGCCGATGTCGCCACGCTCCGCAAGCGTAAGCACGTCTCGGCCAGCCGTAGTGTCCGGCACGTCCAGCGAGAAGTGCAGCCCGCGGCTATCTTCGGCCAGCCGCAACGTTCCCGACCTAGTGCGCGCTAGCACTTTCTCAGGTGAGTGATCGGAGAGGGCCAGGATATCCCGGCCCTCCCTAATCGTGTTAGAGAACGCGCCGGGCCGGATGATCTCGCGAAAGTCGGCCACGCGCGCTTCTAAGTTGAAAACAGCCGCATAGCCTTCTAGCTTTCGGCCGACTGCGCGAAGTTCAATTCCTGCCCGACGCTCCATATTACGCCACCTGCACGCCGGTCAGGATCTGCAGCTGCTGAGCACGGCCCGCCGAAACATCGGCCGTAACGAGACCGGTGAGCCGCAGTCCGCCAGAAGCCGCGTCGCTGAACGGATCCCTAATCAGATCAACACCGCCCCAAAGGCCGACGAAGAACGGCGCAACGCCGCCGACGCTGGTCGTCAGCAACGCCTTGGTAGCGAGCGGAGAGCCAGTCGGAGCCGCAAGGCCATTGGTCGTCATCACCGGAGCAGGGACGTTCTTGGTCAGACGGTCCCACTCGGTCACGGCCGTCGAGGTGATGTAGGTGCCATCCATCTTATCGAAGACTTCCGGACGGATAAGCAGGTTGACGTCACCGGGACCGGTGGCTGCATTGTCCGTCATGAAGCGCACAATGGCCGAACGGAAAGCCGCCCAAGATGCAGCCGCTGCTACCGACGTCGACGTGATGGAATAGCTGCCGACAAGCAGGCCGGCCGGTTCACCGGACGCGCCCGCGCCGAGGAACACCGCTTTGTCGAGCGCCTGCGCGATACAGCCGTTCATGTCACGGCGAACAGCCTGCTCCAGTGCGTCGCCGGACTGCTTAAGCGTCTTTCGCGTGAGCTTCATCTGCACGCCCAACGTGTTGTTGGGTGCGATCGTGCGCTGGGCGGTGCTGTAGGCCGCAGCGCTGCCAACGGCGCCGGTTTCCGAGGTCTGCCAGGCCGCCGCGACCGACGACGAGGTGAGCGGGTATTCTTCCGATC
>NZ_RZOM01001466.1:0-1099 GCF_003999175.1 Mesorhizobium sp. M7A.F.Ca.ET.027.03.2.1
GTGCTGAAAGCCGCCGACATTTTCCAGCCGGATCCCGCCTTCTGCGGCGGTATCAGCGAGGCGATGAAGATCGGCACCATCGCCAGCGCCTTCAATCTGCGCTTTGCACCGCATTTGTGGGCCGGCGCGCCCTGTTTTTTCGCAGGCTTGCATGTCTGCGCCGCCTCGCCGTCGAGTTTCACCGTCGAATATTCGCTCGGCGCCAACCCGATGATCCATGATCTGGTCGAAGAGACTGTCGAAGCCAGGGACGGCATGATAGCGATCCCGGAAAAACCGGGTCTGGGATTCACCATTTCGGAGCGGTTCCTTGAGGCGCACGCGCAACGCGGTTGACGATGAAAGAAAAGAACCTCCTCGCGGAACTCGCTGCCTACCTGTTCTCCCATTCGGACAAGGAGAGCGGCCGAACGCCTTCGGAACGCGAACTGGCGGAGCATTTCGCCGTCAGCCGCGGCCAGATCCGCGAGGCGCTGGCCATCCTGGAGGCCATGCGCATCGTCGAGCGCCGGGCCAAGTCCGGCATTTACATCGACACCAAGCAGGCCAGCGTGGAGGCCATGGCGCTTTTTGCGCGCGCGGGCCTGCCGCTCGACCCGATCCAGATCTACGAAACGGTCGAACTGCGCAAAATCCACGAGATCAAGGCGGCCGAACTTGCCTGTTCGCGCGCCACAGAGGAGAATTTCGAGCGGCTGCGCGAGATACTGAAAGCTTCGGAAGAGCGCATTGCCGCCGGCGAAGGGCTTGCCAGGGAAGACCGTGAATTCCACCTCGAGATCGTGCGCGCCACCAAGAACAGCGTCTTCCACAATGTCTGCAGCGTCTACTACATGATGGGCGAGCAGCGCCTGCCGATCTATTTCAACGACCCCGAGCGCAACGTGCGCTCGCATGCCGAGCATATCCAGATCTATGAGGCGCTGCTGCGCCGCGATGGCAATCTCGCCCAGGCGCTGATGAGCGCCCATCTGCAAGGGGCTGAGAGCTACTGGAAAGGCCTGATCGAGGGCCATGGCGAGGAACCTCAAAGCCCGGCGCTCGAAAAAGCTTGACCGACATGGCCCGAATCCTCACGACCCACGCCCTGCACCCGCGC
>NZ_RZOM01001467.1:0-1099 GCF_003999175.1 Mesorhizobium sp. M7A.F.Ca.ET.027.03.2.1
GTTTTCGCCTGCCAGGGGCTTACCACCGCGTTGCTCAATCGCTAATCCTGCAGCCTCGATAGCGGTGCGCACAATGAATTTGGTTGAATCGAACGAGGACGAGACGATGCAATGGGCGGCGATCACCGGTGTGATCGCGACCGTCTCGGTGTTCGCCATCGCGCAAGGGTTGTCCTATCCGCTGCTGAGCTTCATCCTGCAGCGCCAGGGCGTTTCGCCGGCGATGATCGGCCTGTCGGCGGCCATGACGCCGATTGGTTTCATCCTGTCGTCGCCATTGATCCCGGCGCTGGCCCGCCGGTTCGGGGCAGGGCGCACAGCGCTTACCTGTGCGGCGCTTTCGGCTGTCGTGCTGGCGCTGATCGGCTGGACGCAGAATGTCTATCTGTGGTTTCCCCTGCGCTTCCTGATCGGTGTGGTGACCAACCCGCTCTATGTGCTGAGCGAGATCTGGGTCATCGCGCTGGCGCCGCCGGCGCGGCGAGGGCGCGTCATGGGTGTCTATTCGACGATCATCTCGGCCGGTTTCGCGGCCGGGCCGCTATGCCTGCTTGCAGTCGGCACCGAGGGCTGGCCGCCCTTCCTCGTCGGCATCTCCGCCTTCGTGCTGTGCGGCATCTGCCTGGGCTTGGTGCTGCCGCGCTTGCCCAGGGTCGACGAGACCGGGCATCAGATTTCCGTCCTGGGTTTCATGCCGCTGGCGTGGCTGCTTTTGTTTGCCGTCATAGTCGCCGCCGGCTTCGAACAGGGCGCGCTGGCGTTGCTGCCTGTCTATGGCACCCGTCACGGCATCACCGAGACCCGCATGTCGGCGCTGCTGTCGGCGATGATTGCAGGCAATATCGCCATGCAGGTGCCGCTCGGCCTTTTGGCAGAAAGGCTTTCCGCGCGCCTGGTGCGGCTTGCCTGCGTCGCGATCACGGTGCTCGGCTGCGTCCTGCTTCCGCTTCTCATCGAGTCGCCGCTGATCTGGCCGATGATCTTTGTCTGGGGCGCGGTTTCCTACGGCATTTACACGATGTCCATCATCGAGCTCGGCGAACGCTTCACCGGTTCCGCACTGGTTGCCGGCAATGCGGCCTTTTCCTTGATGTGGGGC
>NZ_RZOM01001468.1:0-1097 GCF_003999175.1 Mesorhizobium sp. M7A.F.Ca.ET.027.03.2.1
CTATGGCGAAAAGGGCACCGGCCAGTTGCTGGTGTTCAGCCAGGTGATCCTGTCGATGCAGTTGCCTTTCGCGGTCGTCCCGCTGGTGCAGTTCGTCTCCGACAAAAAGAAGATGGGCAATCTCGCCATTCCGCGCGGCGTCGCCGCCCTTGCCTGGGTAGTCGCCGCGGTGATCCTGGGGCTCAACTTCAAGCTGCTCTACGACACCATCTTCGGCATCGGCTAAGCTCCGCTTCGAAAATCAACTACCGTGCGCAAAGGGTAGTCTCGCGACAAATCGACAATCCGCGCTATGTTGTCCCGCAGCATGGCCGGGATCGAAGACATCAGGAAATTCTACGCGCGGCTGCTGGTCGCCCATGCCGGCTCGCCCGATCCACGCCTGGAAGCGGCTTTCGCCGAGGTGCCGCGCGAAGCGTTTCTCGGTCCCGGTCCGTGGACGGTCATCGCCGGCAACGGCAAGGTCACGACGCCGAGCGCCGACCCGGCCCATGTCTACCAGAACGTGCTGGTGACGCTCGACGACGACAAGGGCATCAACAATGGCGAGCCCTTCCTGCATGCCATGTGGATCGGAAAGCTTGCGCCTAAACCTGGAGAGGCCGTCACTCATATCGGCGCCGGCACCGGCTACTACACCGCCGTGCTGGCCAGGCTGGTTTTACCAGGCGGCACCGTCACCGGCTTCGAACTCGACAAAAAACTGGCCGATCTGGCGCGCAAAAATCTCGAAGCATATGGCAATGCAACGGTCGTCCATGGCGATGCGGTGACGACGCCCCTGCCGCCATCCGACATCATCTACGTCAATGCTGGCGTCGCAGCGCCACCAGCAGGGTGGCTGAAGGCGCTGCCGCCCGGCGGCCGCATGATCTTCCCCTGGCGCCCGGCCGAGCGCGTCCCGCTGGCGGTGATGGTGATCCGCACCGAAAAAGGCTTCGCCTGCGATCCGTTCATGCGATCGTGGTTCATTCCCTGCGTCGGCGCCTCGCTCGCAGACTCAGCGTCGAGGATCCCGACCCGCGAGCAGGCCGCGCGCAGCCGCTCGATCTGGCTGGTGCAGGACAGGGCGCCGGACGACACCGCCACCGCCATAT
>NZ_RZOM01001469.1:0-1097 GCF_003999175.1 Mesorhizobium sp. M7A.F.Ca.ET.027.03.2.1
CTTCTGCAGCAGCTCAAGGTGGCTTCGTTCCTCGGCGTCATCGCAACCGGCATGATGCTGGTCATCCTGCTCGGTCAGATCGACCTGTCGGTGCCATGGGCGGTGGCGGCGGGCGCCATGATGGCCTGCGCTGCGGCGGCGTACGGCCCGGTCGGCGTGGCGCTGGCCATTCCGTTTGGTATTTTCTGCGGCATGCTGATCGGCGTCGTCAACGGCATCGGCGTCGCCTATCTGCGCATCCCCTCGATGATCATCACATTGGCCACCAACGCTGTCGCGCAAGGGCTGATGGTGGTCTACACCGGCGGCTTCTCGCCGCAGGATTCGGCAACGGGCGCGATGCGCTACCTGGCGACCGGCTTCGCCATTCCGGGCGTGCCCAACGCGGTCATCATCTGGGCGCTGATCGGAGCCGCGATGGTGTTCGTGCTGACCCGTACCAGCTTCGGCCGCACCGTCTACGGCATCGGCAACCGCGAACGCGCGGCGTATCTCTCCGGCATCGATACGCGGCGCGTGGTGATGGTCGCCTTCGCCGTCTCCGGCGGGCTCTCGGCTTTCGGCGGCGTGCTTCTGGCTGGCTATGCCTCCAAGGCGGCGCAGTCGATGGGCGACGCTTATCTGCTGCCGTCGATCGCCGCGGTGGTGCTTGGCGGCACCTCGATCCTGGGCGGGCGCGGCTCTTATCTCGGCACTGTCGCCGGTGTCATCCTCATCACGCTGCTGCAGTCCATCCTCTCCGTCATGCAGATGCCGGAGGCGGGGCGGCAGATCATCTATGGCGTCGTCATTGTCGCCATGCTGCTGCTCTACGGCCGCGCGCCGGCAAGCCGCTGACCGTGGACGGAGCGGCAGCACAGGCGCCGACGAGCGCCCCCGGCTCGGTGCCGGCCATCGTGGTGATGGGCGTCGCCGGCTGCGGTAAGTCGGCCGTCGGTATTGCGCTGGCGGCCGCGCTGGGCGTTACCTTCATCGAGGGCGACAGGCTGCACCCGCCGGAAAACGTCGCACGCATGGCAAGCGGCGAACCGCTTACCGATCAACTGCGCGAAGGCTGGCTCGACGCGATCGGCGAGCGCATCGCGGAGTCTGTGGGC
>NZ_RZOM01000146.1:0-8536 GCF_003999175.1 Mesorhizobium sp. M7A.F.Ca.ET.027.03.2.1
GTCCTCGGTGATATGCAGATCGCTGCCGCAGATGCCGCAGGCGGCGACACGCAAGACGACCTCGCCCGGTGCCGGCGTCGGGTCCGGCACCGTGCCGATCCGCAGCGGGACGCCGACCCTATCGAAGATGGCGGCTTTCATGAATCCTCCTCGTCAGCGGTTCGGGTCGACGAGCTTGCGTCGGATCGGGAACCATGGTGCATCCCACCGTTTCGAGATCAGGCCCCAGATGCCCGTCCGGGCGTAGAGCGCGACCAGAAGCGTCATCAGGCCGAGGACAACGAAATAAGTCGCGCCGTATTCGCCGAACCAGCGGTCCGCGATGAAGAAAATCAGGGATCCGATCAGAACGCCCTCGATGGAGCCGATTCCGCCGACCATGACGATGAAGATCGCGACGTTCGCCCACATCGGATCAAAGGCCGATCCCGGGGTGATGCGGAGCTGCGCCATGAAATAGATCGCCCCGGCAAGACCGCAGCCGACCGCCGACGCGACGTAGATCAGGAAGCGCAGCTTGACGACATTCACGCCCTGGCTCGCGGCCGCGACCGGATTGTCGCGCATGGCGATCAGCGCAAGGCCGAAGCGCGAGCGAAGCAGCCAATAGCTGCCGCCCAGCGTGACGAGCAGCATCCCCGCGCAGAGCAGCGACATGGCGACATTCCGCTCGAAGGCCGAATAGTCCTTCATCACGCGAAGCGACATGCCCGCGCCGGAATTGACGAGCGGCAGGTTCGAGGCGGTCAGCCGGAAGACCTCGGCCACCACCCATGTGCCGATCGAAAAATAGGGGCCATCCAGGCGATGCAGCAGCAGGTAGATCGGCACGGCCAGCGCGGCCGGCACCAGCAGCGAAAGGAAGACCGCCACAAACGGATTGATGCCGTAAGTCTGGGCCAACACGAAGAGCGCATAGCCGGCCGCTCCCATGAAGGCATGCTGACCCACCGAGACGAGGCCGGCATAGCCGGCGAGCAGGTTCCACAGCTGAGCGACGGCGATGTAGCAGCACAGCACCAGAATCGACCGGATCGTGCCGGTCGAGGCCCACCATGGCATGGCGGCGACACCGATCAGCGCCAGCACAGCCAGCGTCATCGCGATGCGACCGGACCGGGTCTGGCGTTGGACCAGGACCTGAGGCACCTCGGTTGCCACATAGGGGATCGCACTCATGACAATGCCTTTCCGAACAAGCCCTGCGGGCGGGTCGCCAGCACGATCAGGAAGACGATATGTCCGGCGAGCACGCCGAAGCCCGGATCGATGCGGAAGCCGATGGCCTGCGAGATGCCGAGCACCATCGAGCCGGCGAAGGCGCCCCATACCGTCCCCATGCCGCCGATGATCACCGCTTCGAAGGCGTAGATCAGCTGGGCAGGTCCGTCGGCCGGCGCGACGGTCGACCGCAACGCCTGGAAGACGGCTGCAAAGCCGAGGATGCCGACCGCTGCCGCTGTCGCCATCGCATAGACGGCGCGCGGATTGATGCCGGTCATCGCCGCTGCCTCGACATCGGCCGACGCGGCGCGGAGCGCCCGGCCGAAGCGCGTGCGCTTCAGAGTCAGGTCGAGGCCTCCTGTCAACCCCGTGGCGACGGCCAGCACGATCAGCGGCAGGAGGCCGACATAGATACCGCCGATCTCGATGGATTGACTCTCTATTCCATGGCCGGGCAACGATCGGCTGTTCGCGGACCATATCTGCAGCATCAGGTTCTGCAGCGCGATCGACAGTCCGAAGGTGGCGATCAGCGAGGGCAGCGGATCGCTGCCCACCACGCGGTTCAGCACGGCCTTCTGCAGCACCCAGCCCATCAGCACCGCGAGCGGCACCAGTAAGATCAGCACAGGCAGCGGTCCCAGACCCCAGGCCGTGGCTATCGAAATGCCTATCAGCGACAAAAGGATCACCAGATCGCCATGGCTGATGTTGACGATCCGCATGACGCCGAACATCAGCGCCATGCCGAGCGCATACTGGGCATACATGCCGCCCAGCAGGACCCCCTGCACCAAGGCGTCAAACCACTCCATGGCCCGCTCCAAAATAGGCTTTGCCGATCTGCTCGCGCGTGATTTCGGCGGACCTGCCGGTCAGGGTCACGCGCCCCTCCAGCATGCAGTAGAGGCGGTCCGTAGCGGTTCGAGCGAGGCCGACATCCTGCTCGACCACGATCATCGCCGTTCCGGTGGCGCGGATTTCGGGCAAGGCGGCATAGATCTCGCGGATCACCTTCGGCGCAAGACCAAGGCTGATCTCGTCGCAGAGCAGCACGCGCGGCTGGCAGAGCAGCGCGCGGCCGATCGCCACCATCTGCTGCTGCCCGCCCGAGAGGCTTTGCACCTGCGTGCGAGCCTTCTCCTTGAGGATCGGGAACAGCTGATGCAGACGCGGCAGCGTCCATCCGCCCTTGGCGCCCATGCGCGCAGCCTGGTCGATGGCGACGCGCAGATTGTCCTCGACCGACATGCCGGTGAAGAGCCGGCGGCCCTCCGGCACAATGGCGACGCCCTTCTGCACCATGCGGTCGGTGGCGGTGCCGCCAACAGCCTCGCCGTGCAGCAGCACCATCTCGCGCCCGACCGGGAGCAGGCCCATGATCGAACGCAGGAGCGTGGATTTTCCGGCCCCATTGGCGCCGATCAAGGCCACGGCCTCACCCTGGTGCAGCTCTATGTCGACGCCGTAGAGCGCCTGGAAATCGCCATAGCGGGCCAACAGCCCGTGGGTGGAAAGAACGGGCGTCATCCCTCGATCCCCATGTAGACGCGCTGGACCTCGGGCAGCGCAATCACTTCGGCGGGCACGCCTTCGGCGATCTTCTCGCCGAAGTTCAGCACCAACAGCCGGTCGGCCACCGCCAAGAGCGCGTGCAACACATGCTCGATCCACACAATGGTGATGCCGCGGTCGCGTATGCGGCGCACCAGCGCCACCAGCGCCTTCGATTCATCGTCGGTCAGCCCACCCGCGATCTCGTCCAACAGCAGCAGCTTCGGATCCGACGCCAGCGCGCGCGCCAGCTCCAGCCGCTTGCGATCGAGCAGAGTGAGCGCGCCGGCCGAGACATTGGCCTTGTCGGAGAGCTCGCAATCGCGCAGGACCTGGGCGCAGAAAGCATAGCTCTGCTTCTCGGATCGGCCGCCGCCGAAAGCGGCGGCGACCAGCAGGTTTTCGAAGGTGGTCATGCCGGAATAGGGACGCGGGATCTGATAGGTCCGCCCGATCCCCATCTGGCAGCGCCGGAAGGGCGGCTCGCCGCGAAGCGCGGTGTCGCCGAGCTGGATCTCGCCGCCGGACGTCTTCAAATCGCCGCTGATCATGTTGAACAGCGTCGTTTTGCCCGCCCCATTCGGGCCGAGGATGCCCAGCACCTCGCCCCGATGCACGTCGAAGCTCACCTCATGCAGGACGCGGACAGCGCCGAAGGACTTCGACACGCCGTGCGCTTTCAGCAGGATTTCCCTACCCATAACTCTGCCCGCGTTCCCGCTCATGTCACCAGGCGATCGGCTGGATAGCCTGCTGCGGCGCGAAGAGCTGATTGACAGTGTTGTCGACGATCTTCAGGTCATAAGGCCATTTCTCGCCCTTCACCCACTGGCCGCCGAAGATCGGCGTCTTGCAGATGTTCTTGTGGGGCGAGCCGTCGAACTTGATATGACCGACCAGCGTCTGCAGATCGGTAGCGACCAGAGCGTCACGATTGGCCGCACGGTCGAGCGGATTGGAAGAGCGCTTCAGTATGTCGAGGGCGACCTCGAGCAAGGCATGCGAATAGCCCAGCGGCTGCGTCCACTGGCGCTTCGTATCGGCTTCCCATTCGCTGGCGATGTCGCTGCTGACCTGGCCGGTCAGCGACGACTTGAACGGGAAGGCCGGGGTCCACCAGACCTCCGAGGACATGCCGTTGCCTAGAGGACCCATGGCCTCGACGCCACCCGGGAACAAGAGCGCCGCCGCCACCGTGACCGCCTTCGGCTTGAAGCCCTGCTGGTTGCACTGGGTGACGAAGGTCTTCAGATCGTCGGGATAGGTAATCCCGCCGATGATCTCGCAGCCCTGCTTCTTGAACTCGGCTATCTGTGCGGAAAAATCATTGGTGCGGGGCTGGAAATAGCCGGGCACCACGACCTCGTAGCCGGCCTTGCGGGTCGGCGCTGGCAAGCCATATTCGTCGTTGCCCCAGGTCTCGCCGTCGATGTTCTGGGGGAACAGCATCCCGACCTTCTTGTTGGTCTCCAGATGGTTCCAGAGCCCGACGAAGGTGTTCAACGCCTCGTCGAGGCCCCAGAAGAAATGATAGGTCCAGTCGAAGGTCTGCTTGCCGCCGCCGCGCGGCATGATCACCGCTTGCCAGGGAGCGCCCGAGGAAATGCAGGGCGTTTCATAAAGCTCGGCCTGCTCGGCCGCGGGCAGGATCGTGTCGGTGGTCGAGGCCGGCACGAGCAGATGCACCTCGTCGTTCAGGATCAGATTGCCGGCGATTTCCGATGCCTTGTTCGGATTGGACTGGCTGTCGCGGTCAAGAATCTCGATTTCGTAAGTATTGCCGTCGGCGCATTGCAGCTGGCCGCCGAGCAGGGCGCGGATCTTCTGCAAGGTGTAGCCATCCGTTTCACCAAACAGGGCGAGCGGTCCGGTCGTCGGGCTGAGATAGCCGAGCTTGATCTTTCCCGCCGTCGCGGCGCGCACATAGGCCGGCATGCCCAGCGTGCTGGCGGCAAGGCCGGCTCCAATCCCCTTCAGGACGCTTCGGCGGCTGGGCCGCAAGCCCGATTTCACCAGTCTGTTGTAGTAGCTCATCGTCGGTTCCTCCCTGGGTTAAGTTTCTCCGGCCCACGGGACCGGTCTCAGTTCAAAGCGGCTTCAGGTCATCCTCAGCAGTGAGCCGCCATCAATGACGATCAGCGAGCCCGTGACGTAGGACGCGGCCGGCGACGCCAGATAAAGCGCCAGGCCCTTGATCTCTTCCGGGTCGCCGATCCGACCGAGCAGCGACTGGGCCTCGAAGGCCTTGCGGTCCGCCGGATTGCGCAGCCGGCCGCCGGCGATGTTGGTGATGAACGGTCCGGGCAGGATGGCATTGATGCGGATGTTGTAGGCGCCAAGCTCCATCGCCATGTGGCGAACGAGATGGTTCACCGCGGCCTTGGCGGGCATGTAGGGTGTACCCACGATGCTCTCGTTGATCAGAGAGGCGATGGACGACGTGACGATGATCTGGCCGCCGCCATTCGGCTTCATGTGCCGCACGGCATGCTTGATCGTGGTGTAGACCGAGGTCAGGTTTATCTCGATCACCTTGTCCCAGTGCTCGTCGGGCAGGTTCTCGATGGCGCCGTCGGGGTTCCTTTCGCCCGTCGGGGTGTTGAAGCCCGGCCCGGCATCGATCCCGGCATTGGCGAACACGATATCGATCGAGCCCGCCTCCCCGGCGACCTTGTCGAAGGCTGCGGCCATGGCCGCGCGGTCGCCGACATCGACAACCTGGCCCCAGACATCGCCACCCACCGCCCTGATCGCGGCCACGGTCGTGTCAAGCCCGGCAGGGTTCAGGTCGAAGATACAGACCTTCGCCCCGTGCTCGGCCATGATCTCGGCATAGGCCTGCCCGATGCCGCTGGCGCCCCCGGTGACGATCACCGACTTGCCTTTGACATCGAACATCTTTTCAAGTGCGGCCATCAGTTTCCTCCCTTGTGCGACAGCACGAAATCGAACTCCACGTCGTAGAACGGGGCCGCAACCTCGACCCTGGCGGCAGCTTCGGCGTCTTCGACCTTGCGGAATTCGGCGAGCAGGCTCTTCTTCACGCCGAAGACGGCATCTGAATCGATGTACGGGTCGTCCGGGTCGAAGATGTGCGTGGTCAGCGCTTCGAAGCCCGCGGCCTCGACGATGTAGTGGAGATGCGCCGGACGATTGGGGTGACGCCCCAGGGCGCCCAGCAGCTTGCCGACCGGGCCATCATCCGGGATCGGGTAGTATTTGGGCTTCACTCCGCGAAACCAGTAGCGCCCGTCCATGCCGGTGCGAAAGACGCCGCGCAAGTTGAAGTCGGGTTGGATGCCCTTCTGCTGCACGTCGTAGAAGCCCTCGTCATTGGCCTGCCAGACGTCGATCTTGGCGCCTGCGATCGGGTTGCCCTCGGTATCGAGGATGCGGCCATGCACGAACATGGGCTCGCCCTTCTGGTCGAGGCAGATGTTGGAGCCCATCGGCAGTTCGGGGGCGTCGGCGACGTGGAAGGGTCCCAGCACCGTCGATTCCGAGGCGCCCGACGGCTTGCGGTTGTTGATCGCATCGACCAGCATCGAGACACCGAGAACATCCGACAGCAGGATGTATTCCTGCCGCCACTCGTTGCAGATCTGGCCTGTCCGCGTCAGGAACATGATCGCGCCGAACCATTCCTCCTGTGTCGGCTCGATCTCCTTCACCGCCTCGTGCAGCTTGCGGGTGATGACCTCCATCACCTCTTTGAGCCGCTCGTCCTTGGCGTTCCTGTTCCGCGCCACCACGACCTCGGCCGAGTTCGCTTCGGTGAAATAGCCGGATTCGTGTTCATCGATCATGCGATCCTCCTCAGCGCGCCAGAACGGATTTCAAGACCCGGCGCAGTTCGGCCGCCGGATCGGCCGCCAGCGTTTCGGAACGCCAGGCCACATGATGGTCGGGACGAACGATCAGGCAGCCGTTGTCGCGGATCTCCCGCGCGCCGGCCCAGTCGCCGGTATGATCCTCGATCGCGCGGCGCGGGCCGATCACATGGCTGCGGATCGGCAGACCGAGCTCCGCGCCCACCGTCTCCGCCGCTGCGACCCACGCCTCGCCGCCGATGCCGGTCAACAGCGTGAACTCGCCATGCCCGCAAAGATCGAGCGTCGAGACTTTCCTGCCGGAGCGCTCGAAGACCCAGACATGCGGCAAGCGCGCACCGGGCCACGTTGTCGGCGCATAATGCAGCTCGCGATCCTTCTCGAAAGGCGGCTCGCCCTGGCCGTCGGTCACCACCGCGCCGGAGGCATAGCGCTGGTTCATCTCGACGCCATGGGCGTCGAACTCGTACTTCTTGAAGGCGATGGCCTTGCGGAGCGCCTCGCGCTGCGCTTCGGCGACGGGCGTCGCATCGGCGCGAGCCTCCATGTTCCTGTGGATCTTGTCGTGATCCACGCCGCCGTCCATGCCGAGCGCCTCGAAGATCGGTCCGAATTCGGCGATGGACTGGTTCGCCCGTGTCACGATCTGGCGCGCGATCGGTGCGCGCTCGGCCGAGAAGCTGTCCAGAAGCCCGACCCCCGCCTGCCCCTTGACGACCTTGGCAAGCTTCCAGGCGAGGTTGAACCCGTCCTGGATCGATGTGTTCGAGCCGAGCCCGTTCGAGGGCGGATGCCGGTGCGCGGCATCGCCCATGATGAACACCCGCCCCTTCTGCATGTGCGTGGCGAAGCAGTTGTTCACGGTCCAGGTGTTGGCGCCCAGGAGCTCGATCTCGAGCGCGGGATCTCCGACCAGTTGACGCGCGACGCTGGTGGCCAGTTCCGGCGTCACTTCAGGCGGCGGCTGGTTGATGTCGTAACCCCAGACGATCAGCCATTCGTCCCACGGCCGCACCATGCGCACGAGACCCATGCCGATGCCGCCGACGTCGGCGCCGGGCTGCATGACCCAGTAGAGGACGCTCGGCCGGTGGGCGACATATTTCGAAAGATCGGCCCTGAACAGGATGTTCATCGAGCCGCCGACGCCCATCTTGCCCTCGAGCGGCAGGCCCAGATGCTCGGCCACCAGCGAGTTGCCGCCGTCGGCGCCGACGAGGAACTTCGACCGCACGGTGAAATCCTTGCCCGACAGTCGATCGTGGCAGGTCGTCGTCACGCCGTCCGCATCCTGGACATGGCTGACATATTCCGTGCTCATGCGGGCCTGCGTGCCGCGGGCGCAGGCCGACTTGAACAGGATCGGCTCCATGAAGGTCTGCGGCAGATCGTTCATGAAGCAGGGAGACGACAGGAGATGTTCGGCCTTGGAGAGCGGATGGACGCCCCAGCTCTTCATGCGGCCGATCTCCTCGCCGGCCAGGCTTTCGCAGAACACGTTCTCGCCCATCAGCTCCTGCGGGGAGGCGTGCATCATGGCCTCGGCCTCTACCTCCGGCCCAAGGTCTCGCAGCACTTCCATCGTGCGCTGGTTGGTGATGTGGGCACGCGGCGTGTTCGACAACCAGCGATAGCGATTGACGATCATGTTGGCGACGCCGTAGCTGGACAGCAGCGCGGCGGTGGCCGAGCCGGCCGGGCCAGTGCCGACGATCAGCACGTCGGTTTCGATATCCGCCATCAAATTCCTCCCTCGATCTTCGGACCGGTCAGCCTGCGGCGAACCGGAAACAGGTGCAGGCCCTTGCGGGACGCGATCAGGCCCCACAGCCCCTTTGGTGCAAAAAGCATTACGACGACGGCGATGAGGCCGAGCGTCATCAAGTACCAGCTGCCGTAGTCGGCCAGCGCCGAGCGCAGCGCAAAGA
>NZ_RZOM01001470.1:0-1097 GCF_003999175.1 Mesorhizobium sp. M7A.F.Ca.ET.027.03.2.1
GTTCCTTGGTGATCTGCGCCTGCCGCTGGCGATTATAGGTGATCGACAGCTTGTTGATCATGTCGCCGGCGTTGCGCGTCGCATTGTCCATGGCGCTCATCTTGGCACCCATTTCGCCGGCCACGTTTTCGAGCAGCGCCCGGAAAACCTGCACGGAGATGTTGCGCGGAATGAGGTCGGAGAGGATTTCGCCCGGCTCCGGCTCATATTCGTAGACAGCGTTGCCGCCATCGATCGCCTCGGCAGGAGCCGAAGCAACGCCGGCCGGAATGATCTGCTGCGCGGTCGGGATCTGGCTGATCACCGACTTGAACTGCGAATAGAACAGCGTGCAGATGTCGAAGCCGCCTTCGTTGAAGAGGTGGATGACCTTCTTGGCGATCGCATCGGCATTGACGAAGCCGAGTGTCTTGACCTCGCGCAGATCGACGCGGTCGATGATCATCGATGCATAGTCGCGGCGCAGGATGTCGAAACCCTTCTTGCCTACGCAGATGATCTTGACCTGCTTGCCGTCCGCCAAAAGCTTACGGATATGGTCGCGGGCAAGGCGGGCGATCTGCGAATTGAAGCCGCCGCACAGGCCGCGCTCGGCGGTGCAGACGACGAGCAGGTGCACGTCGTCCTTGCCGGTGCCGGTCATCAGCGCCGGGGCATCGCCGCCGCCGCCGATTGCCTGGGTGATGTTGGCCAGCACGGAACCCATGCGCTCCGAATAGGGGCGCGCCGCTTCCGCGGCCTCTTGCGCACGGCGCAGCTTCGCCGCGGCGACCATCTGCATCGCCTTGGTGATCTTCTGCGTCGCCTTGACCGAGGCGATACGGTTACGAAGGTCTTTTAATGAAGGCATGCTTCAAACCTGATCCCGTCTTGTCTCATCCCGACTGGCAATTCGCTCAGGCGAAGGTCTTGGCGAAAGCATCGATCTCGGCCTTCAGCTTGGCGCGCAGATCGTCCGACAGCGCCTTTTCCTTGCGGATGGCATCGAGGACGTCCTTGCCTGCCGAACGCATGTGGCTGAGCAGGCCATGCTCGAACTTGCCGACCTGGTTGACCGGCAGCTTGTCGAGATAGCCGTTGACGCCGGCGAAGATCAC
>NZ_RZOM01001471.1:0-1096 GCF_003999175.1 Mesorhizobium sp. M7A.F.Ca.ET.027.03.2.1
AAGCTGGACATTGTCGGCATCGATTGTCGCCTTGTCGGCATCGACAGTCGCTGCGGCAGCCTTCTGCCCGGCGACGGCCTGGTCGTAGGTCTGCTGCGTGCCGGCCTGCTTGGCGACCAGATCCTTGGCGCGCTGGAGATCGGACTGCGAGCTGGCGAGCATCGCCTGATCCTTGGCCAGCGCCGCTTGATCCTTGGCCAGCTGCGCCTTCAGTGCCCGATCATCGAGCGAAAACAGCAGATCGCCGGTCTTGACCATCTGCCCGTCCTTGACGTCGATGGACACGATCTGGCTGGACACCCGCGCGTTGATGTTGACGACGGCGGGAGAGGAGACGAAGCCGATCGCATAACGCCGGATCGGGAAATCGGCTGTCGAGGCGACGGCCGAGAGGATGGAGGCCGAGCGCCCGGCATTGTCGGCCTTCTTGTCCGAAGCCGCAGCCTGTTTGTCCGGCGCGGCAACCTGCTTTGCGCCGATGACCTGCTGGACCCTGCCAAGCGCGTCAGGCGAAAGATAGAGCCACCCGGCCGCACCCAGGCAGGCGACGGCCAGCAACGAAAGAACGACTTTTCCACGCATGGTCACAGGCCCTCTCCACCCGACACGTCGTGGTCTGATGGTTCTATTCCAACGCGGCCCGTTGCCGCGATTTCGCCGAATAGATAGGACACGCCTTTGTCGGAAAAGGGCCAAAAGGCGGCATTACGAAGATTTAATGTGCACTGCACAATGGATGTGCAACACGGGGAGGCTCCCGATCCGGACGCTCCGCCGAGGGTGCGAATCCCGTCCCCCTACGATCGGATGGTGCGCCCCACGGCCTATTTAAGCATCGGCCAAAGCGTCGCCGCCAGCAGTACGCCCATGGCGATGTTGAACCATTTCAGCCGCACCGGATCCGACAGGAAACCGCGCAACGCGGTGCCGAACCCAGCCCACACCGAGACGCTCGGCAAATTGACGATGGTGAAAGCCACGGCGATCAACACCACCGACAGGAACGGGTGCTCGGCATTGGCATAGACGGCCATGGCGGTGATCGCCATCACCCACGCCTTGGGATTGACCCACTGGAATGCGGCCGCCTCGATGA
>NZ_RZOM01001472.1:0-1096 GCF_003999175.1 Mesorhizobium sp. M7A.F.Ca.ET.027.03.2.1
GGACAATGAGTCCTGAAACCGCCGGCCTGGCGAGTGTTGCAAGCAGTTCCCGAGAAATCGTTGGCGAGCATGCTTATTCGCAGGCCGGCCCAACTGGTCTGAACCTTGAGCGCGAAGGCCGGAATGCAATAGGTATCACAAAACCGCCAAAATGGCTCAAGGGCCAGAGCAATTCCGTAAAATCGTCCAACCATCAATTACTTACAGGAAAAACCCGATGGTACCGTTGGCTGGGATCACTCAGCCCGTCACTAGCTGTTTTTGTTACATTTTCCATCTTGCCGGGTGTCGTTTGTATCACAATACGTATCACAATAGGTAACACGATCTCGGCAGCGGATATTCCGCCGGCGACACGGACAGACGCACCTTGCATCGCGTACGAGGCTGCGCAATTTTTGCAAAAGCAGGAACATAGCTGCATCGCCCAAGTTAAATACCGACGGCATTGGACCACGAATTCATTTTCGCATTTTCCAGGCTGCCAGAATGCTCCGGGATTTTTGATGCTCGAACGAATGGGCAGGACAATGTATCGCTGTCACAATGGCACGCTCGATTTTGGAACGGAGCTTTTGACGAAACCCTACACGATCGACTAGTTGGCCGAGAAGGTCCGAAAGGTGCTCGATCGAAAGTAACGACTGGCCAGAGGCGATGTACTCAAGTGGCCTACCCATAAGCCACTGTAGGCACGGCGGGGCGGCATGATGCCTCATGGGAACCAGGGGCACTGCCGCGAGTTCTTTGGAATGGCAAACCATACGGTCACAAGCGTGCTTACCTCAATTGGCACATTGACCTCTCGTCCCGCTGCGTTCCTGATCTTGTTGGCTTACGCAATTCTTTGGATGATCTTCGAGCGACAGAGCTTGGATTGGCACGGAGCCGCAATCACGCGGATCGATGATGAAGAGCCCGAGGAGATCGAAAAGCATCGCCATCGCCAGCAGCGGGGCGATTGACGTGCAGCCTTTCGGTTCCGTCGCGTCAGGCGCCCGCAAGAAGACCTCCGGCATTGAGCTTTGGCGAAAGGTGCTCATCTATCTGGCCATCGCCACCATGGCCAGCCTGCTCACGGTGTTGATCATAAATC
>NZ_RZOM01001473.1:0-1092 GCF_003999175.1 Mesorhizobium sp. M7A.F.Ca.ET.027.03.2.1
GGGATAGGTGTGGTGATCGAGGAATTTCAGCCGCGCGCCGGGCTGGTCGACATAGGTCTCGATAAAGCGCTCGTAGATGCGTCTGGCCGGCACTTCCTTGCCCTCGGCATCGGTGATCGCCTGGATTTCCTGGCTGAACTCGATCTGCAGATTGCGCGGCAGGTTGAGGCCGTAATCGGCCTGCAGCACATAGGCGATGCCGCCCTTGCCGGACTGCGAATTGATGCGGATGATGGCTTCGTAGCTGCGTCCGACATCGGCCGGGTCGATCGGCAGATAGGGCACTTCCCACAGGCTCGTATTGGCCTTCTTCAGCGCCTTCATGCCCTTGTTGATGGCATCCTGGTGCGAACCGGAAAAGGCGGTGTAGACGAGTTCGCCGACATAGGGATGGCGCTCGGGGATCTTCAACTGGTTCGAATATTCGTAGACGTCCTTCATCCGGTTGATGTCGGAGCAATCGATCAAGGGATCGACACCTTGCGTGTACATGTTCAGCGCCAGCGTGACGATGTCGACATTGCCGGTGCGCTCGCCATTGCCGAACAGCGTGCCTTCGACACGGTCGGCGCCGGCCATCAGGCCGAGCTCGGTGGTGGCGATGCCGGTGCCGCGGTCATTGTGCGGATGCAGCGAGACCAGCAGGTTTTCCCGGTTGTCGAGGTTGCGGCACATCCACTCGATGCGGTCGGCATAGATGTTGGGGGTCGACATCTCGACCGTCGAGGGCAGGTTGATGATCAGCTTGTTGTCCGCCGTCGGCCTGACGATCTCTGTGACGGCGTTGCAGATCTCCAGCGCCACTTCCAGCTCGGTGCCGGTAAAGCTCTCCGGCGAATACTCGAAACGAAAGCCTCCGCCGGCCTTGGCCGCCATGTCGGTGATCATCTTGGCGGCGTCGGTGGCGATGCGCTTGATGCCGCCGACGTCCTTTTCGAAGACGACGCGACGCTGCAGCTCGCTGGTCGAATTGTAGAAATGGACGATCGGGTTGGTGGCGCCCTTCAGCGCCTCGAAGGTGCGGGTGATCAACTCCGGTCGGCACTGCACCAGCACCTGCAGCGAGACATCGGCGGGCACGTTGCCTTCCTC
>NZ_RZOM01001474.1:0-1091 GCF_003999175.1 Mesorhizobium sp. M7A.F.Ca.ET.027.03.2.1
CCATAGGCCTTCATATAAACCTCGCGCCGCGCGATCATCGCGCCGACCGCGGCCTTGCCCGCGCCAAGCGATTTGGCCAGCGCCGTCACATCGGGAATGACGCCGTAATGCTCGAAAGCATAGAAGCGGCCTGACCGGCCATAGCCGCACTGCACTTCGTCGGCGACCCACAACACGCCATACTGGTCGCACAGTGCGCGCAGCTTCTGCCAATATTCGGCCGGCGCCTGAATGATGCCGCCACCGCCCTGGATGGTTTCAAGCACGATGACCCCGACCTCCGGATCGGAGCGGAACAGGCGCTCGACCGCCTCGATGTCGGCAAACGGGATGCGGACCGTGTTTTCGGCCACCTTGAAGTCCGCGCGGTAAAGCTGCCCGTCGGTGATGCCCAGCACGCCTTTGGTCTTGCCGTGGAAGGAATTCTCGGCATAGACGATCTTCGGCCGCTTCGGACCGGCCGCGCGCTCGGCGAGCTTCACCGCCGCTTCCATCGCTTCCGAACCGGACGAGCCCAAAAATACCATGTCGAGATCGCCGGGCGAGCATTTGGCGATGTTGTGCGCAAGCGCTGCCGCATATTGCGACATGAAGGCGATGGCGATTTCCTGGCGCTTCTCTTCCTGGAATTTCTTGCGTGCTTCCAGGATGCGCGGATGATTGTGGCCAAAGGCCAGCGAACCGAAGCCGCCGAAGAAGTCGAGGATCTTGCGGCCGTTCTGGTCGATGTAGAACATACCTTCGGCACGCTCGATCTTGATCTTGTGGAAGCCGAGCAGCTTCATGAAGTGCAGCTGGCCGGGGTTGAGATGCGCCTTGAACAGGTCGGTCATGCGGGCAACGTCCATCGCCTTGGCCTGCTCGACGCTGATCAAATCGGGCTTGGCGATGGTGGCGGGCGACAGCGACGGCGCGCTGACCATGGTGCGCAAATTGGTCTGTTCGGGCTTGGCCATGACGGTCATTTCAATCTCCTGTCTGCACGCACGACCAGGATCGAGCGCAACGAAAGCTGTTTTGCGAGCCGCTATTCGGCGGGCACATGTTTGGTGGCGACGGCGTGACCGGCTTTCTTTGCGCGGTACTCGCTG
>NZ_RZOM01001475.1:0-1090 GCF_003999175.1 Mesorhizobium sp. M7A.F.Ca.ET.027.03.2.1
GGGTGTAGATGTTGCCGAAGGCCTTCAGCCCGAACAGCGACGCGGCATGGTCGGCATCGTCGAAGACGAAGGAGGTCGTCTGGTAGATCGGCGTGGCACGCGCGCCGGTCGCCGGATCGGGCTTGGCACCGGCATGGACGGCGAGCGTGTTGAAACCTGGCGTGCGGGTCACTGAAAACCTCCCTTTTGAAACTCTTGAAATCGCCGGGCATTCTTGGCGAAGCATGAGCGCGAATGCAAAGAAGAAAATGCCCTTCGGCGAACGATCTGCGGCCGAGGCCCGAGAAAATGCACTGGTCTAAGGAATAATTTTGCGCCCAAGGCGCATTGCGCATCAGGCCTTGCTTTTGGTGCACGTCGTTATCCCAAAACCGCCGCGCACTTTTGAGCGACTGTCCTACTTCTGGCGCACGCCAAAACTCTGGAATCCCGACCGCATCAGCGGCTTCTTCGACGACAGCACACCGGAATTGACGCCGGTCCAGCCGATCTCGCCGGACAGCTTGCCGTATTCGATTTTGGGGCAGCGGTTCATCACCACCTTGATGCCCGCCGCCTCGGCGCGTGCGGCGGCCTCGTCATGGCGAACGCCAAGCTGCATCCAGATGACTTTCGGCAAGGGATCGAGCCGCAACGCCTCGTCGACGATGCCGGGCACCGCCGCCGGCGCGCGAAAGACATCGACCATGTCGATCGGCTCGGGAATATCGGCGAGCCTCGCATAGGTCATCCGGCCGAGGATCTCCTTGCCGGCCTGGCCAGGATTGATCGGAAACACCGAAAATCCCTTGGCCAGCAGATATTTCAGCACGAAATAGCTTGGCCGCACATCATTGGCGGACGCGCCGACCATGGCGATGGTCTTCACCGAATTGAGGATGCCGGCGATGTAGGTGTTGTCGTAGCTATCGTGGTTCATGCGGCTTCCTGCGGTAGTGGTATCGGTAGAGTTCACGGCTGAACCCAAGCGAGGCATAGAGAGCGCGAGCCGGCGTGTTGTCGACCACCACCTGCAAGCATGCGGCGTGAACCCCTGCCCGCCGCGCCCAGCCGATGAGGCCGCCGACAGTCTTGCGGCCCAGACCTTGCT
>NZ_RZOM01001476.1:0-1089 GCF_003999175.1 Mesorhizobium sp. M7A.F.Ca.ET.027.03.2.1
GGGTTGAGCTTGTACTCGAATGGCGGCGCGCCGGCGGCGTCGAGCGTCAGATCCTTCTTGGCATAGGCCTCGAAAGTGGAGGTGCTGGTGGCGCCGACCACCTTGCCGTCGAGATCTGCCAGCGTCTTGGCCTTGCTGTCCTTGTGCACGGCAACGGCCGCCGGCGTGTAATAGTAGACCGCCGGAAAATCGAAGATCTCGGCGCGTTTCTTGGTCGGCGTCATCGAGCCGGCATGCATGTCCCAGCGCCCCGCCCAATGGCCGGCGGTGATGATGTCCCAGCCGGGCGTGATGAACTCGACCTTGACGCCGAGGTGCTTGCCGATGGCCTTGGCGACGTCGACATCGAAGCCGTCCAGCTCGTTGCTGGAATTCACGAAGGACTGCGGCGCCCAGTTGGCATCGGTCGCCACCTTGAGCGTGCCGGCCGCCAAAACGCGGTCGAGCACCGCGCCTGCGTGAGCAGGATATGCGCCAAGCGCAAGCGCCATCGCGGCCAACGTCAGCTGTGGTCTGTTCCAGAATGTCATATCCGTATTCCCCTGTTGTTGTTCAGTTCCTTGCAGTCACTTCCGTTCAGCCGGTCGTGACGTCCCAATTTCGTGCCGACCTGGTCGGCGTCCTCTCCCAAAGGCCCGCCGATTTAGCGACGTCGTGGCCGGTCCGGTCTTCCGATGTCGCGGAGGATGTTAGCCGTCGCCATTCCCCCGATCACAGGGAAGGTCTCGGCCCGCTCCCTGCGAGGTGTCGTGCAGCCAGTGGTGTCCGGCGTTCGCTTTCGCATCGCGAAGGCTGCTATTCATCGGCGCCGCCCCCTTTCCCGCGGTCAGCGTCCATCAGGAAATCGCCCATCAGGGTGGCAACCCGAGCCGGCGCCTCGATCAGGATCGAATGACGAAGTCCGGGCAGGATGGCGAGTTGCGACCCTTGCACCTGTTCGTGCATCAGCCGTGCCATCCGCGGGCTGGAGCCCTGATCGTCCTCCCCGGTCACGATCAGCGTCGGGCAGGTGATGCGGTCGAGAATGCCGCCGAAATCGGTCTCGGCCAGAACGCGATAGGCGGCCGCATAGCAGTCGCGGTCGTTTTC
>NZ_RZOM01001477.1:0-1083 GCF_003999175.1 Mesorhizobium sp. M7A.F.Ca.ET.027.03.2.1
ATTTGCGCGCGGGCGCTTGATCGAAGCACGGCTCAGCGCATACCCTCCCTGGGCCAGGGAGGGCACTCGATGGATCTTTTCAAACTGAACGGCGATGTCGCGCTGGTCACCGGCGCCGGCAGCGGCATCGGCCAGGCAATCGCGATCGGGCTCGCCGAGGCAGGCGCTGACGTCGCCTGTTTCGGCCATGCATCGAAGGGTGGGCTGGACGAAACCGCGCACCGGATCACGGCGCTCGGCCGCAAAGCGCTGGCGCTGACCGGTACAGTGACATCGCAGAGCGATCTCGCGGCGGCGATCGATCGCGTCGAGAGCGAACTCGGTGCGCTGACCGTCGCCGTCAACAATGCCGGCATTGCCGGGCCGACCGGCGGTGTCGACGAGATCGACCCTTCCGACTGGCGGCGCTGCATCGACATCTGCCTGACCGGCCAGTTCCTGTGCGCTCGGCGAGCCGTGCCGCTGATCAAGGCGGCGGGCGGTGGTTCGATCGTCTCGATGTCGTCTGCCGCCGGCCGCCATGGCTACGCCTTCCGCACACCCTATTCGGCGGCCAAGTTCGGTGTCATCGGTTTCACGCAGAGTCTCGCCAAGGAGCTCGGACCGCACGCCATCAGGGTCAACGCCATCCTGCCCGGCATCATCGAGGGGCCCCGCATCGAAGGTGTTATCTCGGCGCGCGCCAAGCAGGTCGGTATCAGCCACGAGGAGATGACCGGACGCTATCTGCAGAACATCTCGCTGCGCCGCATGACCAGCCCCTATGATGTGGCGTCGATGGTCGCCTTCCTGCTCTCCGATGCGGGGATCAACATTTCCGGCCAGTCGCTCGGCGTCGACGGCAACGTCGAAACACTTTGAGGAACAAGCCATGGCCAATGTCGCGATCGTCGGAAGCGGGTTTATCGGGCGGGCTTGGGCAATCAGCTTTGCCCGCGCCGGCCATGATGTGCGGATGTGGGACCAGTTGCCCACTGCCACGGGTGGCGCCCGCGACTACATTGCCGGCGTGCTCGGTGATCTCGCCCGGAACGACCTGTTGCGGGGACAGGCGGTCGACGCCGTGCTCGGCCGGATCACCAT
>NZ_RZOM01001478.1:0-1083 GCF_003999175.1 Mesorhizobium sp. M7A.F.Ca.ET.027.03.2.1
GGTTGATAGTGGCCACGAACATGACGCCGCCGGGCCGCACCATCTCGCCGCATTTGGCGACGAACAGGTCGATGTCGGCGACATGCTCGACCACTTCCATGTTGAGGATGACGTCGAACTTTTCGCCGGCGTCGGCAAGGTCCTCAGCCGTCGTGGCGCGATAGTCGATGCTGACATTGCCCTCGGCGGCGTGCAGCTTGGCCACTTCGATATTGGTTTCGGAGGCATCCGCACCCACGACTTCGGCGCCAAGCCGCGCCATCGGCTCGCACAGAAGTCCGCCGCCGCAGCCGATGTCGAGGATGCGCAGGCCCTCGAAAGGCCTTGCAGCGCGCGGGTCACGGCCGAAGCGCGTTGCTATCTGGTCGCGGATATAGGCCAGCCGGACCGGATTGAATTTGTGCAGGGGACGGAACTTGCCGTTCGGGTTCCACCATTCGGCGGCAAGGGCGGAAAAGCGCTCCACCTCTCCGGCATCGATCGTCGATCGTCGGGGCTCTGGCATGGGTTGGTCTCCTCGACACTACAGCGCCGCGCGTCCTCTTGGACGCGCAAAGGACGCTGTAGCACTTTAGATTCTGCGCATGATCCTTTCCGAAATCGACTTCGATTTCGGGGTCATGCGCTAGGAAGTCGGGCGTGAGGCCGCGAATGTCAAGGCAACAATTTTCGATGCTGCCAAGGGGCTGACAGAGTGGCCGACCTACTTCGTGCCGAGCACGTCACGCAGTTTCGCCGCCAGTTGCTCGATGGTGAAGGGCTTGGCGAGGAAATGCACGTCGTGGTCGAGCACGCCGTTGTGGACCACCGCGTTCCTGGTGAAGCCGGTGGTGAAGATCACCTTCAGCAGCGGCATGCGGGCAACGGCCTCTTCCGCCAGCTTGCGGCCGTTCATGACGGGCATGACGATGTCGGTGAACAGCAGGGCGACGTTCGGGTTCTCCGCCAGTTTCTGCAACGCTTCCTCGCCGCTCGCTGCATGAATGACGGTGTATCCGAGTTCTCGTATGGCCTCAGTCGTGGAGACCCGCACGCGGGCATCATCCTCGACGACAAGGATCGTTTCGGTGACCGGTGCGGCGG
>NZ_RZOM01001479.1:0-1081 GCF_003999175.1 Mesorhizobium sp. M7A.F.Ca.ET.027.03.2.1
AACCAGATGCGAGGTGGGGAAGAGGAATGGAGCTTCAGCTCAACGGCAAGGTGGCGCTGGTCACCGGCTCGACGCAAGGCATCGGCCGCGCCATCGCCGAGACGCTGGCGCGCTGCGGCGCCGGCGGCCTGCTCGTCACCGGGCGCGAGAAGACCCGCGGCGATGCCGTGGCGGAAGAGCTTTCGCGGCTCGGCACGCCGACGGTCTTCGTCGCCGCGGACCTCGCCGACCCGGCGGCCCCTGCCCTTTTGGCGCAAGCCTGCATCGAGCGCTTCGGCCGCATCGATGCGCTGGTCAACGCCGCAGGGCTGACCGACCGGGCCTCGTTCCTCGACGCCGATCTCGATGGCTGGGCCTCGCTGTTCGCGGTCAACGCGCGGGCACCGTTCTTCCTTATGCAGGCGGCCATCGCCGACATGAAGAAGCGTGGCCAGGGCGGCGCCATCGTCAACATCCTGTCGATCAACGCCCATTGCGGCTCGCCGGAACTCGCCGTCTATTCCGCCAGCAAGGGCGCGCTGGCCACGCTGACCAAAAACGCCGCCAACGCCCATCGCTTCGATCGCATCCGCGTCAACGGCATCAATGTCGGCTGGACCGACACGCCGGCCGAACGTGTCATGCAGGCCGACACGCTGGGCAACGGGCCGGGCTGGCTCGATGCCGCCAACGCCTCGCAACCCTTCGGCCGCCTGTTCTCGACGAGCGACATCGCCAACCTCGCCGTCTTCCTGCTTTCGGATGCTGCCGGGCCGATGACCGGCACGCTCGTCGACCAGGAACAGTGGGTGATCGGGGCGAACCGGTGAGCGCCATCGAAACGCATGCGCCCTGCATGACGCATTTCGCGTCGGCACCGTTGCCGTCAGAAGTTGGTCGCGATGAGGGTGACTGAAAAAGCCTATCGCCCCATTCGCTCAAAGCACCCGCGCCGCCTCACAGCGCCAGGCTCCCCTGCTCCACCTCCTCGGCATTCGGATCTCCCGGTGCGGTGGCCCAGGCCAATTCGACCAGCGTCACGGTGCGCCGGCCTGTCCCGTCGAGTTGGCAGACGATGAGGCCCTGCTCCTCGATATAGGTC
>NZ_RZOM01000147.1:0-8507 GCF_003999175.1 Mesorhizobium sp. M7A.F.Ca.ET.027.03.2.1
CGGTGAAGCTGATCTTTCGAATCTTGGAATTGGTGCAGAGTTCACGGCCCACGCGATCACCTTCGGACGCATAGATCAGGTTGACCACGCCATCGGGAAAGCCGGCCTGATGGGCGAGGGCGAACATTGCGCCAGCCACAAGCGGCGTCTGTTCAGCGGGCTTGAGCACGATTGTGCAGCCCGCAGCCAAGGCCGGCGAGATTTTGCGCGCCACCATGGAGGCCGGGAAATTCCATGGCGTGATCGTGCCAACAACGCCGATGGGCTGCTTGATCACTAGCATTCGGCGGTCTGTCGAGGGTGCCGAGATCGTCTCCCCATAGACGCGATTGGCCTCTTCGGCATACCATTGCAGATACGCCGCCGCATGCGATACCTCTGAAATGGCTTCGGCAAGCGGCTTGCCCATTTCCGCAGTCAGAATCGCGGCGAGATCGCCTGCATGGTCGATGATCAGCTGATGCCATCGCCAAAGAACGTCGCTACGTTCTCGGGCCGTCAACGCGGCCCATCCCGACTGCGCAACATAGGCCTTGTCTACCGCAGCACGTGTCTCCTCCACGCCCATATCGGGAAGCTCTGCCAAAACTTCGCCGGTCGACGGATTGACGACCTCGAACGTCTTATTGCCAACTGGTCTGCCGAGTGCCGGCAGGCGGTCGATGGCTCCAAACAGGTGCGGGGATTTCAGGCGACGGATCATCGGCAGGCACAGGGGCAATACCGGATTCCTCCTCAACGCAGCGAACATCCAGGTCGACGGGCCGTCAGTGTGTATTCTGCACCAGTGGGTTCGTCGTAGGGCCTCGGCAAAGCAGCTGGTAGACCACGCTAGCCCGATGAAAAGACAGCAGTTTCGTTAGTTTGAGTGCCCGCGGTTCATCAATTGATGGATTAAGCAGTCGGATGTTTGCTTCATCCACCATGCCTGCTGGTGGCGTGCGACTGAATTCTGCAAAAAGGCGGCATACATGCTGAGGAGCGCCATTTCGGCGAGAGGCCGCCGGACCGCCAATGCCGCGCAAGGTCGGCGAAAACGACTCCGCGCGTCTGCATGATCTGCTTGGCCCACGGGCCTCCAACGCTCTTCCCACGAGAAGCCCCGATGAAGAAGGAAGGTGTGATGAGTTTCTTTACTCATCCTTGCCGCCCAGCGGCGGGCCGACCACCAAAATGGCGGGCTCGGCCGAAAGCAGCTTTTTGGCCGCCGCCTTGACCTGTTTGAGCGTCACCCGACCGATGCTGCGGGCGCGACGCTGGTTGTAGTCGACGTCGGCCTTGTGAATCTGCAAATCCAGGAGCCGGTCTGCAATCGAGCGGGTCGAGCCCAGTTGGTCGATGGCATAGGCGCCGATCAGGTGCTTCTTCGCCGCCTTGAGCTCGGCCCCGGTCGGTCCTTGCTGCGCCATCTGCTTTACCACATCTCGCACGATGCTCAGTGTTTGGGCAGCGCAGTCCGAGCGTGTCTCTGTCGTAACCAGAAGCGAGTCAAGGGTTAGTTCAGAGCTGACGTGATAGGCAAGGCCGCGTTTTTGACGTACCTCCTCGTAAAGGCGGGAAGTCAAGTATGAGCCGCCAAGGATGTCGTTCAGCAGCACGGCCGCGTAGAAATCCGGCGCGCTAGGCTTCACGCCAGGCCAGGCCAACGTCAGCGAAGTCTGCGGCAGGTCGTAGTTCTCCTCCACCAGTTGACCGAGTTTCGGCGCGACATCGTAGACGGGGACGAGGGTTTGTTGCTCAGGCAAATCACCAAACAGCTGGTCAAGCCTTTCCCTCAACGTGTTCGCGTCAATGTCACCCACCACGGCAATATGGAGCCCGTCGCGAGCGAAAATGGCCTGGTGGAAGGCGCGGAGGTCGGACGGCGTGATGCCGGGGAGGCTCTCTTTTGTGCCTTCTCCCGGCCTTGAACAAGGATGCGCGCCATAGATCGCGCGCAGCCATTTGCGCTGAGCGATGGCGTTAGGGTCTCGCTCGCTGCCGACGATGCGGGAGACAATCTCGGCGCGGACGCGATCGATCGGCCCCTGCTCGAAGCGCGGCGCGTTCAGCGCGAGCCGAAGCAGGCCGAACGCCGCGTCCTGCTTTTTGGAAAGCATGCACATCGATCCGTAGATGTCGTCGCTTTGCGCGTCCAAACTCATTTCGGCGCCGGCATGGTCGAGCTTCACCTGGAAGGCACCGCTGTCGTAATGGCCAGCGCCTTCGATGAACAGGCCGGCCATCAGTTTGGCCATCCCCTCCTTCCCGACCGGGTCCTGCTTGGTGCCGCCCTTGAAGGCAAAGCCGATGTTGACGATTTCCACTGTGTGGTCCTCCACCAGCCAGGCGATGATGCCCTTTTCGGACTTCACCTCCTGGATGTTCATCGCAGCATGGGGCCGAGCGCCGAGCGTCATCTCTTGATTCTCCGTCTTGGGCAAGAGATAGCCCGTGGTCGAACGGTCGAACGCGAGATAGCGGGCGGCAACTGCTTTGATTTGCTCGGGGGTAACCTTGCGGATGCGATTCGGCCGTTCCTCGACATCCTTCACGGTACCGCCGGTGGCCAGCGTCGAGCCGTAGATGCTGGCGAGCCAGTCCAGGTTGTCTTCCGCAAAGATCATATTGAGCAAATAGTGGTCCTTGGCCTTGCCTAGTTCCTCGTTGCTGACACCATCCTCGGCAATGCGGGCAACTTCGGCAGCGGCCGCCGCTTCGAGATCAGCCAGCTTGGCATCGCCGCGCGGTGCGCCATAGATGGCGAACTTGGTGTCGTCGAGCACAGTGCCCTGGAAATAGACGCGGGCGCTGGAAGCGATACCTTGCTGGACAGCGAGCGCCTGGTAGAGCCGGCCGCGGTTACCGCCGCCGAGAATTTCGGCCAGCAGGTCGAGCGCTTCGGCCTCGCCCGGCTTGGCGGTGTGGTAGGACGGCACCACCCACTGCGTCGAAAAACTGGGCACGCTGACGCGGGCGTCTGAGAGCGTGACGGTGCGCCTGGTGTTCTGCTCGGGCTCAACCGGCCGGATGCGCGGCGGCAGGTCAGGTCCGCGCGCCACCTTGCCATAGGTCTTTTCGGCCAGCGCCCGCACCGTGTCCGGTTCGACATCGCCGGCCACGATCAGCACGGAGTTGTTGGGCCAGTAGTACTTTTCATAGAAGACGGTGGCGTCGACGCGGTTCAGCTGCTCGATCTCCTGCATCCAGCCGATGATCGGGATGCGATAGGGGTGGTTCTGCCACAGCGTCGCGTCGATCTCCTCATGGAGAACGTCCTGCGGGTTGGTGTCGGTGCTTGAGCGGCGCTCCTCGATGACCACATCGCGCTCGGTCTTGACGCCATCGTCGGTCAGGATGAGGTTTCGCATTCGGTCGGCCTCGAAGCTCATCATCAGCTCGAGCGCCGACGGCGCCACTGTCTGATAGAAGGCGGTGTAGTCGGAGGAGGTGAAGGCGTTGTTGGAGCCGCCGATCTCGAACACTGCGCGGTCGAATTCGCCGCCCGCATGGTTGGTCGTCGCCTTGAACATCAGATGCTCGAAGAAATGGGCGATGCCGGATTTGCCCGGCGGCTCGTCGGCGCTGCCGATCTTGTACCACACCATGTGGGTGACGATCGGCGCCCGGTGGTTGGGAATGACGACCACCTCCATGCCGTTGTCGAGCACGAAATCCCTCGCCTTGCCGTCCTCCCATGCGACGGGGATCGGAGCCGGCCCCGCGCCGACCAACTCGGACGCAACGGACGTCCTGCGAAGCCCATGAGTGCGGGGCTTGCTTGGTAGTTCTGGTAGGGAGAGTGGGGTTATGGGCTGCGTTCCTGGCAAAGTGATCTGTTCCTCATTTTGAAGGATCTATGTCTCCCGAACGCCTATTGGGAGAAAGTGGATCGGCACGCGACGCCGAGCCACATGAGCCGTCAGCGTGTTGCTGGGCCTGACGCGAGCCTCATCTTTGGATGCGTCCGGGAAACTTTCGGCATGGTGAGGCCATGGGAAGTCTGCTCGTTATCCATTGGGTGTTTGCGGATACCTGAGCATGCCCCGTGCCAAGTAAGAAAGCCCCGATTCGCAAGGTTTGATCCAACCTTGATACTTGCGATATCCGACATTGTCGGGCATCCGACAGAAAGCGCCTTTCGCCGGCGCGCCGGCTATGACGCTCGCCTCCTCCGGCGTGACGACGATCCTTTGGCGGGCGCCGCGCACACCGATCTGCCCGCCTATCAGCACCGCGACATCGAAGGACAGCGCGATCGTGACTGGATGGGTCTTACGCAAACATGCAGCAGTGCCACCGCGATCAGGACTTCATCCGCCCCACAAAGACCCGAGCGCGAGGGACGACGTGTAAGGCTAATGATGCCGCGCATAAAGAGGTAAGGTCCCTCGTCGTACCGGCGAGCCCCTTCGCTGGGTCTCGCGAGGGTCTGGTTTGCGAACGTCGACCGACAGCATCACGGCATGGGCGGCCCCATCGGTAGGCAAGCATTGACCGTGCCATCAGCGTTGAGGCAGCGCAGAGCCCAATTTCCCGGTGCCAGCCGGTACGTTGGAGCTTCAACTGTGGCCAGCCAAGCGGGCCGAGGCCGTGAAACTCCTGATACCCTGGACCGTCCGGATTGCAACGCACGACGCCTTGGTCTCGCGCCAACGTCCATTGACGCTCAGCGAAGCATCATGCGGACGAGCTGGGAAAGCTTGGCCGGGCCGGCGCCTTCCCAGGCGCATGGGACGCGCGACGACCCATGTGGACCTTGGATTTCACTACGCACTTACGCTGCTTTGGCCTTGTCAGCAGCCTGAGCATAAAGCGTGCTCAGCTTTCAGGGCGAGCCTCTTTCATGTTGATAGCATCTGTCGTCATTCAGGATCGCCCCATTTTCGCATGCCGCTTGCAGCTTTCAGACTGTTGTCAGCCAGGGCCGCCATAAAGGGTCTCGTTTAACGCATTCGGGAGGCTTCATCACTCGACCACATTAATTTCGGGCGGTTCGCCGGCGCTCCGAATGGCACTTAACACCAGATCCTCTCCAAACCCGTGATGATCCAAGAGGAAAACGAAAAATCCCTAAATCATAAAAAAGCACCGATACGGTCGGCTCCAGGCTGATGAAATTGCGGTCTCACTGGCCACGCACGATACTTGCGATGGCGATGGCCATTGCAAAGGCCGGTCAAGCACCCAAGACGCTGACAAGCACGCCTCCGACCAAAGCTCGATCGTTGGCAGCCTTTCTAGCCGTATACTTGGGGCATTTTGGGACGGCGATCCGGACGCCGATTAAAACCTGCCGGTCGTCTAAATGGAATGGTTGGTCCGGGTCCTTACTGGACCCCGCCAACCCGATCGGGCCGGCGCACAGGGGCACCCAGACAATTGGACACGTCGCCTTTGCGCGGCGGCTTGCACTTTCTCGGATGGCCTTTTTTCTCCCCGGGCGAAATCGAGCGAGCGGTGAGGCGGAGCCTTCGATTTTGCCGATCATGTCGTGTCGCTTCGATCGAACTGCTCAGACGATGATAGCGGCATTGATTGCCGCGGCCGAAATGCGTTGTGTGAAGTACGATTTCTACGCCGTATACATACTGCCGTACAGTTCGCCCTGTCAGCAGCCTTGCCAGCAATCCGCCCTGTGTCCAACTGTCGTCGAATTCACCGGTGTCATTGAGGAATTCGTATGATCGCCTCGAAACCATCATTGCGACCGCGGGCGGGCGACGCAAGCTCTAGACTGCCACCGATCCGCTGGATAACCATGTTAGCGATATGTAGACCAAGGCCTGAGCCCGCAGCAGGAGTAGCACCACGACTAAATCGCTTTGTAAGCCCTTCGAGGTCGGGGAGGGGCACCACCGGTCCGGCGTTTGCAATAGCGATGGTTCCATCAGTTTGGACGGAAACTGTTGTCGGAACAGTGGGCAGTCCATGTATCAGCGCATTCTCGATCAGGTTACGAAGGAGGATCCCAAACGCATCGACATCCACTTTGCGCATCAAAGTGGTGCAGCCGTCGACGTTAAGATGCAGGCGTCCGGCATATTGCGGCTTTTTCCTCAGGTCGTCGATTTCCAGCCGAACCGATCGGACAAGATCGATCGCGTGATCCGCCATGCCAACCCCCGATTCGGCTTGAGCGAGCTGAAGCACTTTTTCGACAAGGCGGCCAAGGCTCGACAGCGCTTGCTCGATGCCGCGCGCACGCATTTTGGCCGACCCATTGGGAAGCTCGGCCACTAATCTCTGCATCTGAGCGATTGAACCTGCGATCGGCGTGCGCAGTTCATGCGCACTGTTTGCGGCGAACTCGCGTTCGGCCTCGAGAGCCGCCCGCAGACGATCGAGAAGCCGATTGACGGATGCCGCGATTGGAGCCAACTCTGCCGGGAAATCGCCCAAGTCCATTGGTGACAGATTGCCGCCGTCGCGCGATCCGATCTGCTGTCGCAGTACCTCGATTGGCCGCAGCGAGCGCCGGATCACGATCCACCAAACAGCTAAGCTAAAGGGCAGGAGCACGAGTGTCGGAAGGAAGACAAAAAGTGCGCCCTTCGCGATTGTGGTACGGCGGCCATCAAGCGGTTCGGCCAACTGATGATACACGCCGTCTTGGATCTCCTCTGTGTAGACGCGGTAATCAGCGTTTCCCCAAAAGCCGTTACTCAGGGGAGCATCAGGGAAGGGCTGCTGACCCTCTTCCGATTCGGAAATAAGCACTACCCCGTACTTATTAATAACCTGCTCACGATAGGTCCAGTACTTTTTATAAGTTGGCAAGTGGTTATTGTATTGATCAACGTGTTTTCCATTCAAGACCTTGATCAGCTCTGGTTCTCTGTACTCTGCGCTCGCCTGGAGCAAGTCATCCGAACTTTCGTTTACATTATTGCAAAAAATGAACGCAGCAATGGTTGGGGCGGCGATCCAAACCAGGAGCGTTGCCCCGCCTAACCACGATATCAGCTTTCTCGTCATGCTGTTCGAGTTCGTCATGTGACCACGAGCCTGTATCCGGAGCCACGCACGGTTGCTATTCTATCCCCGCCGATCTTCTTGCGGAGCCGGCTGACATAAACCTCCACTGTGTTGCTCTCGAACTCCGAATTGAATGAATAAAGCGCGTGCTCGATCCTCCCCTTTGAAACGACCGAACCGGGCCGGCGTAGAAGGCAGTCGAGCACCGCCCATTCGCGTCCAGACAGGTGGACCTCCTGCCCGTCGCGGAAGAGGCGTCGCTCGGCTGCCTGTATGGAAAGCGTCCCAACCGAAAATTGCGGCTCCGGAAAATGCCCTTGGCGACGTGCCACTGCACGGATGCGTGCCGAGAGTTCCCCCAGATCGAACGGCTTGACCAAATAGTCGTCGGCGCCAGCGTTGAGCCCCTCGATGCGGTGCGAAATCCGATCGCGGGCTGTCAGAATGATGACCGGCGTTGTATCAAGCCCCTTGATCAGCTCCCGCAGATAGTCGATGCCATTGCCGTCCGGCAGGTGAACGTCGAGCAAAATAACGTCGTAGCCGGCCACAGCTGCATGACCGCGCGCTCCGGACAGGCCCTCGGCCCAGTCGACCGCGTGGCCACCAGCCACCAAATGATCGTGCACAGCACTTCTAAGGTCGTCGTCGTCTTCAATGAGCAGTATTCGCATCAGGCTGCCGAGCTCCGGTATGAGGGCAAGGCTCCTGCCTTATTGATCGAAGCTGACAGTAGGCTGAACCGGCGCCAGCGAATATCTGGGGGCTTTCAGGCTGCTGTCAGCTACAATTGCAAGAAAGGGGTCGTTAACAAAGCCAAACGAAGAGGCCTTATGAAACCCCTCCTGATCTCGGCACTTTTGCTCAATGTGACCACCGGCGGCTGTACACTGGTTGGCGGGCAATTCGACGTGGCGGTCAACGAATGGCAGCCGCGCCACGCGTCAATGTCCAGGCTTGAAACTGACAGGTGTCTTAAATACGAGGGCACCGTAGCGGGTGCCTCCAGTTATCGAACAGTGCCTAGCAGGTCAGAAGTGCACTTTGACCATAGGGGTCGTCCGTATTTTCGGCGCTCGCGAACAGAGTCGACGGTCAATCGATGCGCCACTGCCAGAGTCTGGAACGGTCAAGTGTTTGTTATCCCCCGTCCGGGCCATATTCTCTGCCGAGGACCAAGAAGGCCCTATTTTCGGTGCCCACGAACAGAGCCAACGGTCAATCGATGCGCCACTGCCAGGGTCTGGAACGGTCAAGTGTTTGTGATCCCCTGTCCCGGCCGTGTTCTCTGCCGAACTCGCCCTTGTAGTCGGCACACCAAAGATCGTTAGGGCGACAGCCGTTTGAAAGTGGTGTCCCCGTCGCCCTGTTGCGCCTGCGCTTGCGGCGCTCGACCATGCCGGCGGTCGAGCACGGCATGCACGGTCGAGATCGCGGGCCGGTGCACATCCGGATACAGCCGGGCCAGCCGCTCGCGTATCTTCGGCGCACCCCATGTCGGCTTGTCTTGCTTGAGGCGCACAATCAGCTTCTCGATTTGAAACGGAAGC
>NZ_RZOM01001480.1:0-1080 GCF_003999175.1 Mesorhizobium sp. M7A.F.Ca.ET.027.03.2.1
TTTCTGAGCGGTGACCAATGGCGTTTTCACTTTGAAGGCGGCGGCGAGGCTCCTCCCCTTCCCTCGGTCATCCGGCAGCATGACAGACGGATAGACCTCCTTGCCGGCGATCTCGTTTCGCTTTTCTCAGGAGGTCTGGACAGCACCGTCTCTACGTTCCGGCTCATCGAGGAGAGCGCCCGCCCGGTCCTGGTTTCTCATGCCTACACCGGCGACAAATCCGTCCAGAACGCCATTGTCGCCCGCTTACCGACAGCCCTTCAGCACGTCTCGGTAAATGCCTGGCCAAACTCGGAGCGCACGTCCGAGATATCGATGCGTTCCAGAAGCTTCCTCTTCATAGCCATCGCCGCTTTGGTTTGTGACGTGAAATCAAGGCTGGTCGGCGGGCGCCCGATCGCACTGCAAGTTCCCGAGAACGGCCTGATTGCGTTGAACGCGCCATTAACGCCGAGACGGATCGGGTCCCATAGCACGCGCACAACGCATCCCTTTTTCTTGGATGGTGTCCAAGCGATTTTCGGCGCCGTTGGCATCCCGGCCACGATCGACAATCCGTTTGCAACCTGGACAAAAGGGCAAATGGTGCGATCGGTGAGCGGGAGCGAACTCTTTCAGGCCATTGCCTCAGAAACAGTCTCTTGCGGAAAGTGGAAGCGAGAAGGCCAACAATGCGGACGCTGCGTGCCCTGTCTCATCAGACGGGCGTCTCTCTACGAAGGTGACGTGGATGACCAGACCTCTTACCAGTCTGCCAGCCTCGTTGAGGTGATGAAAGTCGAAGACACCCGAGACGACCTGGTCGCGATGCTCTCGGCCGTCAAGCGCTTGGACAGTGCCAATGCCGACACGTGGGTTGCTCAATCAGGGCCTATGCCTGCCGATGTCGATCGCCGATCGGCCCTTGTCGATGTCCATCGACGCGGTCTAATGGAGGTCGGCAGATACCTCGCGGACGGTGGCTTCAAGATGTGATCGATTTTCATTGCCATCTCGACCTCTATCGGTATCCCGAGCTTGCGGTCGAAGATGCGGACAAATCAGGGGCTTATGTCCTCTGCGTGACCACGACGCCAAGGG
>NZ_RZOM01001481.1:0-1079 GCF_003999175.1 Mesorhizobium sp. M7A.F.Ca.ET.027.03.2.1
CAGGAAGACCCCTGCCATCATCGTTGCCAACAGCAGTCCATCGATGCCGACCCGGGCAACCGTCGCGGCCACCAGCACGATGAAGGCGCCGGCCGGACCACCGATCTGGAAGCGGCTGCCGCCGAGGGCCGAAATGATGAAGCCGCCGACGATCGAGGTGTAGAGGCCGCGCTCGGGCGTCACGCCCGAGGCGATGGCGATCGCCATCGACAAGGGCAGCGCGACGATGGCGACCGTCAGCCCGGCAATGGCGTCCGCCTTGAAGTCGGCGAACGTGTAGCCCTCGCGCCAGACCGTCACCAGCTTCGGCGTGAACAATTCGGAAAATGTCGGTTTTACCGGCCTATGGGCCGACCTGTGGGCCGGTTGATGCACTGCCCGCTGCGTCTGGTCCATGGACTGCCTTTCGCACCCTGAAAGGCGGCGGGATCGTCGGCAGGGCTGTCGGCGGTCGCCGTCGCGACTTTATGCCGGCTCAGCCTTGGGATCCCGCGGCACGGCAGGCTTGAGGCGCACGCCCCGGCCGCCGCGCTCGCTGGTCTGGTTCTCGCCGATCAGCTCCACCCCGGCCTCGTCGAGAGCCTGGATGACCTTCATCAGCGTGTCGACCACGCCCCTGACCACGCCATCGCTCGCCTCCATGCGCTGGATGGTTGGAAGCGAAACGCCGGCGCGCTCGGCGAGCGTCTTCTGATCGATGCCGGCCAGCGCCCTTGCGGCGCGCATCTGCGCGGCAGTGATCATCGGCCGGAATCCCCGTCTGAGTCTGCAGGAATAAGGTATAATACCATCATTGTGATGTTTCAAGCATTAGTATGAACGTCTGAAACGTAAGGGGGCGGCTGACCGATCATTAGATACTTCCCGGGATTGTGCCTAGGGTGTCCATCTAGGCAGGGGGTAACGCGGTTGAATTCTTCAAGACCTTCATGACCTGGGCGGCCTTGCTGTCGGTGGGCTGCGGGCACGGGCTGATCGACCGGCTGATCTAGTCTCCAGTCTCGCTGTCGCCGTTCAGGCGCTGCCCGCGCCATCGCTGCCACGCCCGGGCAGCGCCTGAACGGCGACAGCGAGACTGG
>NZ_RZOM01001482.1:0-1075 GCF_003999175.1 Mesorhizobium sp. M7A.F.Ca.ET.027.03.2.1
GGGGGAGATTGGCTGGCCGCACCGTCGGCTGATTTTCCTGCAGCGTCGAACATTGGCGAAACCATAAATGACTTCCGATCTCCCCCCTTGAGGGGGAGATGTCCGGCAGGACAGAGGGGGGCGCTCAGGCGCGACATCTCTCTTGGGCGACTCAGTGCCAAGCCTCCGACGCCCCCATGACCCGCGCCCTCACGCTCATCCGCCGTCGCCTCGTCGGCAGCATCTTCGTGCTGCTGATCGTCGTCGTCGGCACCTTCCTGCTGCTCGAAGCTGCCCCCGGCGATGCGGTCGATGCCTATATCGTCTCGACCGGTGGCGACGCCGGCATGATCGAGTTGTTGCGTCATCGCTGGGGTCTCGACCAGTCGGAGCTGACGCGGCTCGCCAATTACCTCTGGGCACTGCTGCATCTCGACCTCGGCCAGTCGGTGACCTTCTCCAGGCCGATCCGCGACGTGATCCTCGAACGCCTGCCCAACACGCTGCTGTTGATGGTCAGCGCCACCGCGCTCTCCTTCGGGCTCGGCTCGGCACTCGGCATCTATGCCGGCGCACGGCCAGGCAGTTTCCGCGACCGCTTCCTGTCGATCGGCTCGCTCGCGCTCTATGCCGTGCCGGGTTTCTGGCTCGGACTGGTGCTGATCGTCGTCTTTGCCGTCGACCTCCGCTGGCTGCCGATCGGCGGCATCGAAACCCTGGCCTCTGACAAGACCGGCCTTGATCGCGCAGCCGACATCGCCGTCCATCTCGCCCTGCCCGTTTCCGCCCTCGGCTTCATCTACCTGGCGCTCTATCTGCGCATGATGCGCGCCGGCATGGCCGAGGTCTGGCGGCAGGATTTCGTCCTGGCCGCACGCGCCAAAGGATTGTCACGCCGCCGCATCGTGCTCGCCCACGTCGCCCGCAATGCACTGCTGCCGCTGGTCACCATGCTCGGCCTGCAGTCGGCGCAGATGCTCGGCGGCAGCGTCGTCATCGAGAGCGTTTTTTCCGTGCCCGGCCTCGGCCGGCTGGCGCAGGAGGCGGTCGCCTCCCGCGACACGCCGCTTCTGCTCGGCATTATCCTCACCAGCGC
>NZ_RZOM01001483.1:0-1075 GCF_003999175.1 Mesorhizobium sp. M7A.F.Ca.ET.027.03.2.1
ATCTCGACCGCTCTCTATGCACTGCCGCGCACTTCGGTGCTCGGCGCCATCCTGCTCACCGCCTATATGGGCGGCGCTATCGCCACCAATGTCTGCGTCGACAACCCGCTGTTCTCGCACATGCTGTTCGGCGTCTATCTCGGCATTATCCTGTGGGGCGGCCTGTGTCTGCGCGATGCCAGGGTCCGCGCGCTGATCCCGTTCAGCCGTTAGATCCAGATCGAAGCATCGCTTTCAACTCGAAGCCTGAACCCTTTGCCGGGCAATGTCTCAGGGATCGAATCGCCGAGTTGCGAGTTAGAGATTTGCCTGGCGGCGGAGGCGGCTCCTATCGGAGAGGAACGATGATGAAGAAAACGATGCTTTTGATGGCGCTGCTGGTGCCGCTCGCCGCTTGTTCGCAAACGGAAAAAGGCGCGGCCGTAGGCGGCCTCGGTGGGGCTGCCGTCGGTGCGGCGGTCGCTGGCGATCCGGTTGAAGGCGCCGTCGTCGGTGGTGCTGTCGGCGCCGTTGCCGGCGCGCTGATCGGCCGGGCGAGCGAGCGTGGCGAATGCCGCTACCGTGATCGCCGTGGCCGCGTCTACGTCGACCGCTGCCCGGACGGTTATTGATCGGCAGCTCTTACAGACAGAACTGGACAGCAAAACGGCGGGCACATGGCCCGCCGTTTTCCTGGATGCGAATAGAGCAATTATTCGGCGGTGGCGGCTTCCGCCTCGGCCGGTGCAGCGGCGGCCGCAACAGCAGCAGCGGCATCTTCCTGCGCCTTCTTCAGAAGGGCAGCGCGTTCCTGCGCCTTCTTGCCCGGCTCGGCCTTCTTCGGGTTGGAACGGGCGTCGCGCTTGACGAGGCCAGCCTCGTCGAGGAAGCGCAGCACGCGGTCGGTCGGCTGGGCGCCATGCGCCAGCCAATGCTTGACGCGGTCGGCGTCGACCTTGACGCGTTCGCCGTCCTTGGGCAGCAGCGGGTTCCACGAGCCGATCGACTCGATGAACCGGCCGTCACGCGGCGAACGGGCGTCGGCAATGACGACGTGGTAGTAAGGACGCTTCTTCGAGCCCGCACGGGCCAGTCG
>NZ_RZOM01001484.1:0-1075 GCF_003999175.1 Mesorhizobium sp. M7A.F.Ca.ET.027.03.2.1
CCGATCTCCAGCCACTGCTTTTGGCCGTGGCTGAGATTGGCCGCCAGTTCGTCACGCTTGTCGCCAAGCCGGATGATGCCAAGGATGTCGTCGATCTGCCGCGTCTCGGCGGCCGAGCGGCGATGGAACAGCGCCGGGAAGATCGAGCGCGGTCCCTTCAGCGCCAGCATCAGGTTTTCCTCGATCGTGTGGCTTTCGAAGACGGTCGGCTTCTGAAACTTGCGGCCGATGCCCATCATGGCGATCTCGGCCTCGTCATGCTTGGTCAGATCGACCTGGCCATCGAAGAACACTTCGCCTTCGTCGGGCCGCGTCTTGCCGGTGACGATGTCCATCATCGTCGTCTTGCCGGCGCCGTTGGGGCCGATGATGGCGCGCATCTCGCCCTTGTCGAGCACCAGCGACAGATTGTTGATGGCGCGAAAGCCGTCGAAGGAGACCGAGACGCCGTCGAGATAAAGGATCGTGTTCGACTTCGACATGATCGCTCACTCCGCCGGCTGCGGTTCGGGGTTGCTGGCGGACCAGTCGCCGGGCTTTCTCGCCTCGCTGCGAACGATTTTCGCCGGCGGCGGCACGTCGGCATCGGTGCCGGCTTCCTCGGCAATCGAAGCTGCCCGCAACGCCTTGGCGTTGCCGCGCCAACTGTCCCACATGCCGATAATGCCTTTGGGCAGCAGAAGCGTGACGGCGACGAACAGCCCGCCCAATGCAAACAGCCAGAATTCCGGCAGCACGCCGGTGAACCAGGACTTGCCGGCATTGACCAGCAACGCACCGATGATCGGCCCGACAATGGTGCCGCGTCCGCCGACAGCCGCCCAGACGACGACTTCAATCGAATTGGCCGGCTCGAACTCGCCCGGATTGATGATGCCGACCTGCGGCACGTAGAGCGCGCCGGCAATGCCGGCCATGACAGCCGAGACGGTGAAGGTGAACAGTTTTACATTCTCGGCCCGCCAGCCGAGGAAGCGCGTGCGGCTCTCGGCATCGCGCACCGCCATCAGGAGCTTGCCGTATTTGGAGCCGACGATCGCCCAGGTGACGAACACGGCAAGTGCCAGCATCACGG
>NZ_RZOM01001485.1:0-1072 GCF_003999175.1 Mesorhizobium sp. M7A.F.Ca.ET.027.03.2.1
CCCGAAGGCAACCTCGCGGCGACGCTGCTCGTCATCACCAAGGCGGAGCTTCGCCTTGCCGCGACGCTGGGATTCGTCGCCGGACTGGCGCTGGCCGATGCGCTCGACGCCGTGGTGCCGAAGGGCCGGATCGCTATCGGCCTCGACGGCGGCAGCGAAGGAAAGAACCGTTTCGAACTGAAATGGCCGAACGACGTGCTCGCCTCCGGCGCCAAGCTGGCCGGCATCCTGCTGGAATCGGCAATCCTGGAAGGCGGCCGTTTCGCGGTGGCGGTCGGCATCGGCGTCAATGTGGTGGCATACCCCGAGGATTTGCCCTATCCCGCAACATCACTCAGCGCGCTGGGCGCGGCATGCGATGCGGAAACGCTGTTCCTGGCGCTGTCGGATGCATGGAGCGAGAATGCCCGATTGTGGGACGAGGGGCGCGGACTTGCCGCCGTCAGGCGACGCTGGCTTGATCGTGCTGCGGGGCTCGGCGGCGAAGTTGCTGTCAGAATTGACGGTAATGTGGTGCGTGGGGTGTTTGAGACCATTGACGAGGACTGCCGTTTCGTGATCCGCGACGATAAAGGTTCGGTTCGGACGATCGCCGCCGGCGATGTGCATTTCGGCGCGGTCGCTTCGGCCAGGGCATAGGGCCGTTCATGAACGGTTCTAACTGTTTGTTTTTGCGCAACTCCGGTGGGAAAACCGTTACACACTTTTCCCGGAATTGCTTTTTAGGCTTGGCCTGAGGGCCAGGAAGGGAAAAATCATGGCGAAAGCGGAAAACGCCGAACTCGTCTTCGTGCCGCTCGGCGGCGTCGGCGAGATCGGCATGAACTTCGCTCTTTACGGCTACGGGCCGCCCAATGCGCGCGAATGGATCGTCATCGATGTCGGGGTGACCTTCCCCGATGCCAGCCTGCCGGGCGTCGACCTTGTGCTGCCCGACACGCGCTTCATCGAGGAGAACCTCGCCAATCTGCGCGGCATCATCATCACGCATGCGCATGAAGACCATTATGGCGCGCTGCTCGACACATGGCCGAAGCTGAAGGCGCCGGTCTGGATGACGCCGTTCAGCGCC
>NZ_RZOM01001486.1:0-1070 GCF_003999175.1 Mesorhizobium sp. M7A.F.Ca.ET.027.03.2.1
ACCTGGACCAGCGCCGATGAAATGGACGGTCATGGCGCATCTCCGCTGATGGCGATGGCGCAGGTGACCGGGCCGAGCACCGTGCGCGGGCCAAGCAGTTTGGCGCCTTTGCCGACGACGGCAAGGGCGGATGCCTCGGAAACCGATGGGGTTCCGGCAACATCCTGCGAGAGGTCGGAATGGCTGAGCGTGTCCGACGAGGCGGCCTGAAGCGTGGCGTCATCGACGACGATGACCGGAAGACTCAGCACGCGGCCAGCGGCGGCGATCGCTTCTTCATCCTTCTTGAACTCGGCAGTCGCCAGTGCCGAAAGTGCCGTCATCGTCAGGCCATGAGTCTCCAGCGCGGTTTCGATCGCGGCAAGCACGTCTTCGACGCTCACGCCTTTTCGGCTGCCGATGCCCGCGACCATCATGGCTTGACCCAGCTCCATTGGGTCACTGGCATGGCCGGCCGCCAGGCCTGCATCGCGCCGACCGGCGATGCGCGAGAGATGGCGATGCGGGTGAGATCGCCGCCGAGCTTGGTATGCTGGGCGAGGAGCAAGGCTTCCATCTCCAGCGTCACCGCATTGGCCACGAGACGGCCGCCCGGGCGCAGCGCCTTGATGGCAGCATTCAGCACGCCGGCATCGCTGCCGCCGCCGCCGATGAAGATCGCGTCCGGCGTGTCCAGCCTGGCAAGTGCCCTGGGCGCGCTGCCTTCCACCACGACAAGGCCGGGAACGCCGCAGACGGCCGCGTTGCGGCCAATGCGGGCGGCGCGGATCGGATCGGCCTCGATGGCAATGGTGCGCATGGAAGGGTGGGCCAGCATCCATTCGATGCCGATGGAACCGGAACCGGCGCCGATGTCCCACAGCAATTCGCCGCGCCGCGGCGCCAGCGCCGACAGTGTGATGGCGCGGACTTCGCGCTTGGTGATCTGGCCGTCATGGTCGAACAGATGATCGGCAAGGCCTGATGTGAGCGGCAGGACGCGCGCGTCCGGACCGGATTCAACTTCGACCGCCAGAACGTTGAGTGGATTGATGTTTTCGAGATCGAAGGCATCGGCGCGGATCGTGCGG
>NZ_RZOM01001487.1:0-1069 GCF_003999175.1 Mesorhizobium sp. M7A.F.Ca.ET.027.03.2.1
GATATATGGTGCATGCGCGTTCCACTCCGACACGAGAAATCCGCCAGGTTGCCTTATGGTGCATGGTGCCCTGATAGGGAGCGACGACAGCGCGTCGGCCCGCAAGGAGACAAATCTTCGACGCGGGCAACTTAGAAACCAGATAGCTAAACGTCTCGAACGTGCTCAGATAGACGGTGATGTCGGCAAGGACACCGATACAGCTGCCCTCTCAGGATACCTGGTTGCAATTCTGCGCGGCATCGCCGTCGAGGCCGCGAGCGGAGCCCAGCCAGACGAACTCCACCGCATCGCTGATATCGCGATGAGAGCCTGGCCGACCCAATAGCCATTCTACCGATAAATGCTGACAGTCCGTTGTCGGCCCCGTTCCCATCGTTCCGAAATGCATATCCGAATGGCCGCTTCTGGCGCGGTCCTAGCGTCCATTTCTGACCAGCCATTTGCGGCTGCCAGCCGACCGAGTTTTGACTTGGAGCGTTTTCAGCTAGGTGGAATAACTTGGCGTCGCACCAAATGCGCTGAAGGTAGATGGAGCCCACGCCGGTTCGGCCTGACTGCATCTCGCTCTAGACGCCGATCACGACAGCTTGGCGATGATGGCGCGCAGCGCCTCGCCGAACTTGTGGATTTCGCCCACGGTGTTGTAGTGGACCAGGGAGGCGCGGATGGCGCCGCTGTCCATTGAGAGGTTGAGACGCTTCATCAGTCGCGGCGCGTACATGTGGCCGTCGCGGATGCCGATCTGCATCTCGGCCATTTCCTCGACGACCCGCTGCGGCGACAGTCTGCCGATGTTGAAGCAGAAGGTCGGCACACGCTCATTGATGCGGGCCTCGTCGGCAACGCCGTAGATGGTCGCGCCGCAACCTTTCAGCACGGCCAGCATCTCACGCGCCAGCACCAGCTCATAGTCGCGGATGGCGCCCATGCCGGCAACGATGTTGTCGCGCCGCGAGCGGTTGTTGGACGGCGCCAGATTGCGGCCGATCAGTTCAAGATACTGCACGGCGGCATCCATTCCGGAAACGTTCTCGTAGATGAAGGTGCCGGCCTCGACCTTGTAGGG
>NZ_RZOM01001488.1:0-1069 GCF_003999175.1 Mesorhizobium sp. M7A.F.Ca.ET.027.03.2.1
GGTCTGGTCATCGATGCCTACAGCGCCAGTCAGTTAGAGCGCCTTCTGTAGAAGGAGGAAGAGTTGCTCGTTGAGCGGGACAGACGGAGCCGCGCAACAATCGCCCAGGACACGACGGCGGTTCCGCATCCAGCAGATGTCAGGTCGGCTGCACGTTCGGTACAACTATGGCGGGGGCGAACCTACGGAATCTGTCTGAGAAAAAGCGGCGATGATCGCGAGCAACTGGTCAAGGCGACTCGAGGCGATGCAGGCGAGCGGCGAGATGCTGACGCTGCTGAAGAAATGGAACCTCCCGGGCACCACTACCGACGTCAAGCACTCGGCCTCAATTGAGGGAAGGGCGCCGTGGTCGTCGACAAGCTCTTCCTGACGGCATTGTTCGGCTGCCCTCCCCAAGGGGACCCTGCTGACCTTGATTCTTTCGGTTGTCGTGATGTCGGTCGACTTGACCATATCCCCGGCAACAGCGGCGCTGGCCACGTCCAAGCGGCGCTGGGTCCGTCTGTTTATCGTCGCCTCGTCTGGCTCTTCGCGGTGCGCCGGCGCTGCTCGTGCTGCTGTTCATCTGGAATGGGCTGCCGCAAATCTCGGGCGGTGTTCCAATCGAACTGGTTCACGTCTTTCATCGCGGCCCTTCTTGCCTTGACGTTGATCCAGAATGCCAACCTGGCCGAGATTCTTCGCAGTTCCTAAGCAGCCATCGGCAAGGGACAATCGGAAGGCGCGGCGGCCCTCGGCCTGCACCCGGGTCGCTATTCTTCCTGATCATCCTGCCTCAGGCGCTGCGTGTCGCACTGCCGGCCCGGTCAACGAGTTCATTTCGTTACTGAAGGCAACCTCGCTGGGATGGCGCCGCGCTGATCTACTACATGTCGACGGTTTTCGGTCCTGACCGTCCTTAAGTTGAAGGTCGAGCGAATGCTTGCGCAGCGGACATCGTTGATGTCGTCCACAAGGCTTGGCGACGCTCACCGTGCTCCCGGCTGGCTTTCACGCGAAGCTCTGGGTCGGGGCATCACGCGGATACGGGAGCCGCACGTCCTCCTGATTTCAGAAGCAATATCAT
>NZ_RZOM01001489.1:0-1067 GCF_003999175.1 Mesorhizobium sp. M7A.F.Ca.ET.027.03.2.1
GGCATGGACATGCGCAGCGAGCGGCGCGCGCTGGAGCGCGGCGCCCATATCGTCGTCGGCACGCCCGGCCGGCTGCGCGACCACATCACCCGGCGCTCGCTCGACATGTCGGCGCTGAAGGCGGTGGTGCTCGACGAGGCCGACGAAATGCTCGATCTCGGCTTTCGCGAGGACCTCGAATTCATCCTCGACGCCGCTCCGGCCGAACGCCGCACGCTGATGTTCTCGGCCACCGTGCCGCGCTCGATCGCCACGCTCGCCCAGGGCTACCAGCGCGATGCGGTGCGCATTTCGGCCGCCGGCGAGGAGAAGCAGCATCTCGACATCGAATACCGGGCGCTGAGCGTCGCCCAGCCCGACCGCGAGAACGCCATCATCAACGTGCTGCGCTATTACGAAGCCAAGAACGCGCTGGTGTTCTGCAACACGCGTGCCGCCGTCAATCATCTGACCGCGCGCTTCAACAACCGCAACTTCTCCGTCGTGGCGCTTTCGGGCGAGCTCAGCCAGAACGAGCGCAGCCATGCCTTGCAGGCAATGCGTGACGGCCGCGCAAAAGTCTGCATCGCCACCGATGTCGCGGCGCGCGGCATCGATCTGCCCAATCTCGAGCTGGTCATCCACGCCGATTTGCCGACCAATCCGGAAACGCTGCTACACCGCAGCGGCCGCACCGGTCGCGCCGGGCGCAAGGGCGTCAGCGCGCTGATCGTGCCCAACAGCGCCCGCAAGCGCACCGAGCGGCTGCTGCAGAACGCCGGCCTCAAGGCAACATGGGCGAGCCCGCCCTCGGCCGACGACGTGATGCGGCGCGACGACGAGCGCATCCTGGCCGACCCGGTTTTCGACGAGCCGGTGAAGGACGACGAACGCGGTTTCATCGACGCGCTGCTCGCCAGACATGGCGCCGAACAGGTGGCCGCTGCCTTCGTGCGCCAGTGCCGCGCCAGCCGCTCGGCGCCCGAGGACCTCATGGAGATCGCGCCCTTCACGCCGTCGCGTGAAAGACCGGCGGGCGAAGGTTTCGCGCGCCGCGACGAGGCGCCCAGCCGCCGCGACGATTTCGG
>NZ_RZOM01000148.1:0-8449 GCF_003999175.1 Mesorhizobium sp. M7A.F.Ca.ET.027.03.2.1
GGCAGCCATTGCCTTGCAAGTCTTCTCGATTGACGCATCGGCCTTCGCTGCGTCGCTGATGCCGAGTTTCTTGGCGACCCAATTGTCCCTGACACGCCCGAGTTCCTTCGGGTCGGTGCAGGATACCAGCGAGGAATCGCGGTTCCTGAGCGCGATGCCCAGGTGCTTGACGATCTTTTCAACCGCATCAGCACTGGCGCCGGCATCGTATTTCTTCACGTCTGCAAGATAGTCGGCCATCAAAATTCCCCTCGTCGGCGCCACGGATCCGATCGATGAGGGCTGTGGCGCGCTGCTGCAACATGTGCGCTAGGTCGGTAACTCCTCACCGGGGCAAAGCTTCGGTTGAGACCGCGCCCAAGTCAACCCTTTGGACTTGCGGTTTTGTCAGGGGGAAAGTGCCATTGCGGCCTTCCATTTCTTGCGATGGCCCCCTATATTCAGTCTGTCGGCTTGACCGACTATGGCGATAAATGGGCGATGAAATAAGCCGTTCGGACCCGGGGGCGGTACCCGGCGCCTCCACCAAAAGCTGCTGCTGATGACAGAGCGGTTTTTGCTGGGGGCGAAATAGGATCGACGAAGGTGTAAAGATCGTACTTTTGCCCGGCATGGTACCACCGTCATCGGGCTAAACCTGTAGTTGCAAATGACAACTATGCGGAAGCACGTCTCGCCGCGTAAGCGGTGCGATAGCTTCAAATCAAGCCCTAGAGGTTCGCACTTCTAGGCGGGGTTCGGAGGTACCTGGCAACAGAAACCTCCACTTCTCCCCTCCTCCTCAACATGCGTTACGCACAACGGCAGCTCCCGCCGGCCAACTTCGCACGCCCTCGGGCCGCGAAGCCGCCCTGCCGCGTGCCACCTCTCCACGGACAAAACATGCAAAACGATTCCGATCGATTCTTCGTGCTGACCGGCGGCCCCGGCTCCGGCAAGACCACCTTGATCGAAGCGCTGCGCCACGCAGGCTTTTCCACCTCGGTGGAAGCCGGGCGCGGCATCATCCGCCACCAGTCTCAGATATAGGCGGACCCGCTTTGCCCTGGCGCGATCGCGCGCTGTTTGCGGAGTTGATGCTGTCATGGGAGATGCGCTCGTATCAAATCGCGCAAGAACAGACCGGGCGTCCTGTTTTCTTTGATCGTGGCGTTCCGGACACGCTCGGCTATCTCAGGCTGAGCGGCCTGCCGGTACCCGAACACGCCAACGCTGCCGCCGGGCGCTTCCGCTACCATCAGCGCGTCTTCGTCGCCCCGCTATGGCCGGAGATCTTCGCGCAGGATGAAGAGCGCAAGCAGACGCTCGACGAGGCCGAGCGCACCCACCATGCGCTGGTCGGCGTCTACACGGAACTGGGCTATGAGATGATTCCGTTGCCGCTGGCATCCGTCGAGGCGCGGCTGCGCTTCGTGCTGGCCGAGACAGGATTGGCGTGAACAGGATTGGCGTGAAAAAGGCCGGGATGAACCCCGGCCTTTTTTCATTTGTTTTGGTTGCTTATTCCGCCGGTGCCTCGGCAACCTCGCGCGAGCGGCCGAGCGTGACCTTGGCCAGCGTGAAGGAAATCACCGCACAGAGCGTGATGCCGGCCACCATCGGCAGCGGCGTGCCGTCGAAGAACACGCCGGCAACGCCCATGGCGAGCGCACCGATGGCGAAGTGCAGCGTGCCCATCAGCGCCGACGCCGTGCCGGCGATCTCGCCATGCTCTTCCATGGCCAGCACCGAGGTGGTCGGGATGACCAGGCCGAGGAAGCCGTAGCCGACGAACAGCAGGGCCGCCATCACGTCGAGCCGGTCGACGCCCGTCGCCATGATCGCCAACAACACCACCATCGTCGAGGCATAGCCGGTCACCGCGACACGCACCACGCGGCGCAGCCCAAAACGCTCGGCCAGCAGCCCGGTCAGCTGCGACATGCCGATGAAAGCCACCGCATTGATCGAGAAGAACACGCTGTAGACCGAAGGCGACAGCCCGTAATGGTCGATCAGAATGAAGGACGAGCTCGACAGATAGACGAAGAAGCTCGCAATGCCGAAGCCGGCGATCGCCACCAGGCCAAGGAAATTGCGGTCGCCCATCAGGAAGCGATAGCCGGCAAGCGCGGTTCCGAAGGAGGAACCGACGCGTTCTTCAGCCGGCCGCGTCTCCTTGAGCGAGGTTGCGAGCAGCACCGTGGCAAGGGCGGCCGCACCGGTCACCGTCCAGAACACGGCGCGCCAGCCGAAACTCTCAATGATCACGCTGCCGGTCAGCGGCGCCAGGATCGGCGACACCGAGAACACCAGCATCAGCAAGGACATCAGCTTGGCGGCCTCATTGCCGGTATGCAGGTCGCGCACGATGGCACGCGGAACGGCCATGCCGGCGCTGGCGCCAAGCCCTTGCAGGAAACGGAAAGCGATCAGCCATTCGATGGTCGGCGCCATTGCCGAACCGATGCCGCCAACCATGAACAGCGCAAGGCCGCCATAAAGCGGCAGCTTGCGGCCGACCATGTCGGAGATCGGCCCGACGACGATCTGGCCAAAACCCATCGACAGGAAGAAGATCAACAGGCTCATTTGCACGGCAGCGGTGCTGGCATGCAGATCCGCGCCGATCGACGGCAGCGCGGGCAGATACATGTCGATGGCGAACGGGCCGATGGCGGACAACAAGCCAAGCACGACCGCGATGCGGAGGAATTTGGGACTCATGATAAAGGCTTCTTTCAAATCTGGTTGCCGCCGCAGGCGACGTCTAACCTAGGACGTTCCATCCCGTGAGATTCCGACACCTCAAGAGCGAATTCCATTCGTCTCTCTCGCGCGAAATCTCTTTATCCTGTGTCCACAAATTTAGACACTCTTGTCTAAATCGTCAATCACCCCTATATAGTTTTTTATGAAGCTGCACGTTTCTCCTGACATTTTCCCGCCACGCGGCCATGAGGCCAAGCGCCTCTCGATCGTCGACTCCGCCGCCACCGTGTTTTGCCGCGAAGGTTTCGCCGGCGCCAACATCGATCTGATCGCGGCCGAAGCCGGCGTTTCGCGTCAGACGATCTACAACCATCATGGCGACAAGGAGAGACTGTTCGTCGCTGTGGTCCGCGACCTCACCGAACGCTGCAATGCCGGCATCTTCGCCACCATTGCCACCTTCCCCGACCAGCCGGGGGATCTCGAAGCCGACCTGATCGGCTTTGCCGTGCGCCTGAACCAGAACTGCATCTGCAACCGCGACGGAAAATTCCTGCGCAAGCTGATCCAGACCGAAGGCGAGCGCTATCCCGAACTGTTTGCCGAATGGCGCGAACAGGGTCCGGGCAGGACATGGCCGGCAATCGCGGCCCGCTTCGCCCGCCTCGCCTATGGCGGCTATCTCACGATCGAGGATCCCGACGTGGCGGCACGTCAGTTCCTCGGTCTCGTCAATGCCGAACTGCAGACCACCTTCATGCTTGGCGGCTCGCCGCGCGAGGACGAGGTGCTGCAATCCGCGACCAATGGCGTGCGCACCTTCCTGCGCGCCTTCGGCAAGCGCCGGTCCGCGGCATCGTCCGAAAAGCAAAGCGCGCTCGCCAGCGCCTGAGCGATCAAATCGCTGGCAATAGTCTTCGCTTCCGCGCGCGGGTGATCTATATGCGGTTTACGCCGCCCTCAAGCTTGATTACAGCTATGCGGACGATTCAACGGAACCCGACCGCCACATGGCCGACGACCACATCCGCTACGACATTCTGGCCCAGGAGGCGTTGCGCGGCGTCATGCGCAAGGTCCTGGCCGAGGTCGCGCGCACCGGCCTCCCCGGCAACCACCACTTCTTCATCACCTTCCTGACCGGCGCGCCGGGCGTACGCGTGTCTTCGCGGCTGCGCGAGCGCTATCCCGAGCAGATGACCATCGTCATCCAGTTCCAGTATTGGGACCTGAAGGTGACCGACACCGGCTTCGAGGTCGGCCTGTCCTTTTCCGATGTGCCGGAAAAACTCGAAATCCCGTTCTCGGCCGTGCGCGGCTTCTATGATCCCTCGGTCAATTTCGAGCTCGAATTCGACGTCAAGACGGATGGCGCGGCAGCCGAGGAACCGGCTGCGCCAACTCCGGAGCCGTTGACCATCGTCTCCGAGAAAAAGCCGAAGGCCGAGAAGAAGGCCGCCGCCGAGGCGGAGAAGAAGCCCGCTGCCGCGGACGCCGCCACCAAGGGCGCCGAAGTGGTTTCGCTCGACGCCTTCCGCAAGAAATAGGCCGACGGCATGGCCGAGATCGTCAATCTCCGCCAGGCCCGCAAGCAGAAGGCGCGGGACGAAAAGCTGCGCGCCGCCGAGCAGAATCGCGCGCTGCACGGCCGCTCCAAGGCCGAAAAAGAACGCGACCGCATCGCCGCCGACAAGAGCGAAAAATTCGTTGCCGGGCATCGTCGTGAAAAGCCCGGCGACCCCGACCGTCAATGAGCCCGGTCGAAAAGCGTTCTGTGACCATTCGCGGTCACCGCACCAGCTACTCGCTCGAAAAACCCTTCTATGACGACCTCGTCGCGATCGCGGCGACCAGAAAGCTGACGCTTGCCGCGCTTGTCGCCGAAGTCGACGAGACAAGGCCCCGCGACACCAACCTGTCCTCTGCGTTGAGGCTCCATGTCCTGGAGTGGGCGAAGCGCGGAACGGATTTCTAGAGGCCTTCGACCGCCGCTTCCTTCTTCCTGCGTCTGGTGCCGAAGCCAAGCAAGGTCGAACGCTCGCGCTCCTCGGCCTGTTTCCTGGACCGCACGCGCATCAAATCCTTCCAGCCGACATAGCCGACCAGCAAGGAGCCTTCGCGAGTGACGACGGGCAGATGAGAGACGTTGGCCGTCAGCAGCTTGTCGGAGAGGCCTTCGAGATATTCGTCCGGATAGGCCAGCGTCACCTTGCTGCCGGCCAGCAGTTCGCCAAGCGTGGTGGTGCGGTGCGTGCCGGCGCGTCTCCAGCGCAATATAGCCGGCGGATCGATGAGGCCCAGCACATGGCCGTGCTCATCGACCACCGGGAAACTCGGATGCCGTGTTTCCGGCGCTGTCAGGAATGCCGCAGCGCCATGCAGCGTCATCGTCGCCGGCACGCTTTCAACCTGTGAGGTCATCACCTCGCGCACCCTGGTCAGGGCGAAAGGGTCGACGCGGTATTCGCGAACCAGATGATGTCCCCTTCTGGCGATCTTTTCGGTCAGGATCGACCGCTTCATCAGAAGCACGGTGACGGCGTGCGCCGCAGCGCAGGCAGCAATCAGCGGCACCAGCATATGTGTGTTGCCGGTCAGTTCGACGGCGAAAAACGTGGCGGTCAGCGGCGCACGCATCGTGCCGCCCATCGTGGCGGCCATCGCCAGCAGCGCCCAGAAACCGGGATCCGCGGCAGGCAGAACGCCGGCGAGCACAGCGCCCATAGCCCCGCCCATGATCAACAGCGGCGCCAGCACACCTCCCGACGTTCCCGAGCCGAGCGCTACCGACCAGATGATCGCCTTCACCACCAGCAGCAGGAGGGCCGCCGTCGCGACGGTGCGGCCATCCAGCATGTCGGTGATGTTGTCATAGCCGACGCCGAGCGCCTGCGGTTCGATCAGCCCGCCTATGCCGACCACCAGACCGCCGATCATAGGCCACCACATCCAGTGGATCGGCAGCTTCTGAAAACCGTCCTCGCAGGCATAGACCATCTGCGTCAAAAGCCCCGATAGCAGGCCGGCGCAGATGCCAACCAGAACCCAGCCGCCAAGCCCGGTGAACGAAACCGCCATGCCGCCCTGAAACGGGAAGATCGGCCCGGGCAGATGCAGCATGGTGCGCTCGACCTCGGCGATAACAGCCGCGACCGCCACCGGAATGAAGCTGCGCGGGGTCAATTCGAATAGCAGCAGTTCGACGGCCAGCATGATGGCGGCGATCGGGGTTCCGAACACCGTGGTCATGCCTGCTGCCGCACCAGCCACCAACAGCGTCTTGCGCTCGTTGTCGCTGACCGGCAGCATCTGCGCGATCAGCGAGCCGATCGCGCCGCCTGTCATGATGATCGGCCCTTCGGCGCCGAACGGTCCACCGGAGCCGATCGAGATCGCCGACGACAGCGGCTTCAGGATCGCCACCTTGGCGTCGAGTTTTGAGCGCCCGAGCAGGATCGCCTCGAGGGCCTCGGGAATGCCATGGCCGCGGATCTTCTCGCTGCCGAAGCGCGCCATCAGGCCGATGATCAGCGCACCAATCACCGGGACGATGACGGCGGCAAGCCCAAGCGGTGTGTCCTCAAGCTTCAGGTCGGCAAGCGAGAACTGGCCGAAATAGGCGATGTTGGTGGCCAGCCGGATCAGCTTCAAAAGCGCGATGCCGGCAAACAACCCGGCTGTCGCCACCACCACGGCAATAGCGGCGACGAGCAGCACCCTGGCATCCGTGGTGAAATCGCGCAGGTGCTCCGGATTCGAATGAGGGGTCTTCATGGCAAAATTGCTTCCTGGCGGCGGGCCGTGTGTCTGAGATGCGGCACGGTCGAAGCGGCCAGCCGGGTTTATCGGTTGCTATGTATCGTAACACGATATAAATATTCAAGCCGGTTTCGCCCGAAATCCGTTTGAGCTTTCGCCGGAAAACGAACACATGTCTGATATGTCGCAGCCACAAAAACCACGCCCCGCCATCAGCCAGGCCGATTACCAGCGGCTGTCGGAGTTTCGCTACCTGATCCGCCGGTTCCTCGAATTCAGCCAGGTCCAGGCGGAAGACGCCGGCCTGACCCCGCGCCAGCATCAGGCGCTGCTGGCGATCAAGGGATTCCCCGGCGGCGGCCCGGTGACGGTTGGCGATCTCGCGGAGCGCCTGCGCATCCGCCACCACAGCGCCGTCGAACTGGTCAACCGCCTCGGCGAAGCTGGGCTGGTCACAAGGGATCAGGACAAGGATGACCACCGCCGTGTGCTGCTGCAGCTGACCGAGCGCGCCGACGATTGTCTGGCCGAGCTGTCGGCGGCGCATCTCGACGAACTGTCGCGTATCGAACCGATGCTGCGGCGTCTGCTCGATCGCGAGTGAGCGCTCCGGCGTCTTGCGGGCGACACGAATTATTTTTCGGCGCCCGAATCCTTTCGCCCCCCCGACAACGTCTTGAGGATGAACACTCTCAAAGACCAAGGCAACCAAGAGGACAACTGCGATGAAACGACACCTGATACGCTACAAGACGAAACCGGAACGGACCGATGAGAATGAACGGTTGGTCAAGGCCGTGTTCCAGGAGCTGCGGGAAAAATCGCCGGACGGCGTTCGCTACATGACATAGCGGTCCGACGACGGGACCTTTATCCATATGGTAGAGACGAAAACCGAGGCCCATGCCGACATTATCACCGGGCTGGCGGCATTCGAGGCCTTTCAGAGCGGCATCAGGGATCGCTTGATCGAGCGTCCGCAGCGCGAGGAAATGACCGTGGTGGGCCACTACCGGATGCTGGACCAATAACGGCGAACAGAGGCGCATGACTATCCCCGGCGAGATCCGCGAACCTTTTGCCCGCCTGTTCGGCGAAATGCGTCCAAAACTGCATCGCTATTGCGCCCGCATGACCGGCTCGGCCATCGACGGCGAGGACGTGCTGCAGGAAGCCCTGGCCAAGGGGTTCGAGGCGCTGCCGGATGCCGGCCCGATCGCCAATCCGGAGGGCTGGCTGTTCCGCATAGCCCACAATGCGGCGCTCGATTTTCTGCGCCGGCGAGCCCGCGAAAGGGCTTTTTCCGATGAGGACCCGGACATGATCGTCGACCCAGCCAATCCCACCGCCGATCGTCAGGCCGCGGCGGCCAGCCTGCACACCTTCATGCGCCTTCCCGTCGCGCAGCGAAGCAGCGTGATCATGATGGACGTTCTAGGCTATTCGCTGCAGGAGATCAGCGACATGCTCGACACCAGCATCCCTGCCATCAAGGCGGCGCTGCATCGCGGTCGCGGCCGGCTCCGCCATCTTGCTGACGAACCGGACGACCGTCCTGTTCCGAAACTGAGTGCCGCGGAGCGCCTGCTGCTCAACGCTTATATCGACCGCTTCAACGCACGCGATTTCGATGCGGTGCGCGACATGCTGGCCGAAGAAGTACGACTGGAACTGGTTGCCCGGACACGGCTGAACGGCCGCAAGGAAGTGGGTACCTATTTCGGCAACTATTCCCGGGTGCAGGACTGGCGTTTCGTGCCCGGCTTCGTCGAAGACAGGCCGGCAATCCTCGTTCGCGATCCCAATGATCCGAAGGCGCCCCCTGCCTATTTCATCCTGCTGGCGTGGCAGGATGGCAAACTCTTGACCATCCGGGATTTCCGCCATGCCCGCTATGCGGCAGAGAGCGCGCAACTGCTCGTCCTCTGAATCTGCGGATCGCCGATCAGGAAGGCGTTTGGCCTACTGCAGCGACTTCAGCAGATTGTCGATCGTGAAC
>NZ_RZOM01001490.1:0-1064 GCF_003999175.1 Mesorhizobium sp. M7A.F.Ca.ET.027.03.2.1
GGATACATGGCGATGCAGGCGTCGCTGGCGCCGAGCACGGCGTGGCCCCTGGTGACGCCGCCTATGGCCGAACAGCCGCTGCCGGGTTCCCGCTTGTTGCAAGCGGAGAAATTCCCGGGATCACGGAAATAGGGGCAGCGCGTGCGCTGCATCAGATTGCCGCCGATGGTCGCCATGTTGCGGATCTGCGCGGAAGCCGCCTGCCACAGGGCTTCCGACACCGCAGGAAAGCGGCTCTTGATGTCGGCATGGTCGGCGACATGGCTCATCCTGGCCAGCGCGCCGATGGTGGCGCCGCGTTCGTTCACCTCGATGCTGTCCAACCCCTTGAGATGAGCGATGTCGACCAGCGTCTCGGGTTCGGCGACGCCGCATTTGGCGAGATCGATCAGCGTGGTGCCGCCGGCCAAGAGCATGGCGCCGGGCAGGGCGGCCACTTGGCGTGCCGCATCGACCGAGCTGGCGCGCACATACGAAAAATCCCTCATGATGCGACCTCCAAGGCGGCTTGGCGAATGGCGGCGACGATGTGCGGATAGGCGCCGCAGCGGCAGAGATTGCCGGCCATGTATTCGCGGATCTCGCCGTCGGAGCCGGCATGGCCCTCACGGATGCAGGCGACGGCCGACATGATCTGGCCCGGCGTGCAATAGCCGCACTGGAAGGCGTCCTGTTCGAGGAAGGCAGCCTGCACGGGATGCATTTCGCCCTCCCGTGCAAGCCCCTCTATGGTGGTGACGGTGCGGCCTTCGGCTTGGGCGGCCAGCGTCAGGCAGGCCAGCACGCGCTCGCCGTCGATATGCACGGTGCAGGCGCCACACTGGCCGTGGTCGCAGCCCTTCTTGGTGCCGGTCAGGCCGAGCCGGTCGCGCAAGGCGTCGAGCAGTGTCACACGCGGCTCGATGTCGAGCCCGTGAAGGTCGCCGTTGATGTCGAGATGGACCGGGATCGTTGTTTTCGTCATGGGCATCTGGCTCCAGTTGCTTGACGCGAAGTCGTTGATCTCATGTTGGGCCGGCGAGGAGCTAGCGCCCGCTGTCCGGCCCTTCGCTGTCGCTCCGGAC
>NZ_RZOM01001491.1:0-1062 GCF_003999175.1 Mesorhizobium sp. M7A.F.Ca.ET.027.03.2.1
ACCTTCGTCTTCGTCACCCACGACCAGGAAGAAGCGCTCGACATGTCGGATCGCATCTGCGTTCTCGGCGATGGCGAGATCCAGCAGCTTGGCACACCCGCGGCGATCTACGAGGAGCCGTCGAACCGCTTCGTCGCCGATTTCATCGGCGAGACCAACTTCCTCGATGCTGACGTGATTGCCGTGGACGGCGAGCAGGCAACCGTGAAAACGCAGCTCGGCATGACCTTGACGGCCTCTCACAAGAAAGCGGTCGCCGGCCAGAAGGCCTTCATCTCGATACGTCCGGAAAAAATCAGCCTGCCCGCGCAGGACAACCCGATCGCTGTCGACGGCACGATCATGAGCACCAACTATCTCGGCGGCTACACATACTATCTGATTGAAGCGGGCGGCACCAAGCTGCGCATCTCCAAGCGCAACAGCGTCAGCCGCGGCCAGATGTTCGAGATCGGGCAATCGGTAAAAGTCGGCTTTGCCGCCGAATCCGTGCGGATCCTCGGCGCATGAAGGCACGCACAAAAAGTCCTGACTGGAATGTCCTCGGCCTGCTGCCGGCCCATCTCATCATGCTGCTGACGCTGATCATCCCGATCGGTATCATCATCGTGGTGTCGTTCTCGACGCGTGGACCTTACGGCGGGTTCGAATACGTGTTCACCACAGCGCCCTACAAGCAGCTTTTGTTCAACGAAGGCTGGACCGGCGAGATGGAGTTCAATCCGCAATATCTCATCGTCGTTGCCCGGACGCTGGTCCTGTCGGCCGTGACAACATCGATCTGCCTGCTTCTGAGCTTCCCGGTCGCCTATTTCATCGCGCTGCAGCGGCCGGCGATCAAAGTGCTGCTGATCTATCTCGTCACGCTGCCATTCTGGGTTTCGATGATCGTGCGCGTCTATTCCTGGATCATCATCCTGGGCAAGGACGGTGTCGTCGAAAAGACCCTTCGCGGTCTCGGCCTCGTTGACAACATGGACTCGCTGCTGTTCGGCAACACCGCCATGCTGCTCGGTCTCGTCTACAGCTACATTCCGCTGATGATCCTGCCGATCTTCGCCT
>NZ_RZOM01001492.1:0-1061 GCF_003999175.1 Mesorhizobium sp. M7A.F.Ca.ET.027.03.2.1
TGTCGGTGGTGTGGATCGTGAACCGCAGCAAGGGCTGGTACGAGAAGGGCGGCGCCGTCCGGAATACCATGTCGACCGGGAAGGCCTCGAAATGACTATCACCATCTATCACAATCCCGATTGCGGCACGTCGCGCAACACGCTGGCCATCATCCGGCAGTCGGGCGAGGAGCCGGAGGTGATCGAATATCTGAAGACGCCGCCGTCGCGACAAAGGCTGGTCGAACTGATCGCCGCGATGGGCATCATACCGCGAGACCTGCTGCGCGAGAAGGGCACCCCCTATGCCGAACTCGGCCTTGCCGACCCGAAATGGTCCGACGAGCAGATCCTCGATTTCATGCTGGCACATCCGATCCTGATCAACCGGCCGATCGTGGTCAGCCCGCTCGGCGTCGTCCTTGCACGGCCGTCGGAAAAGGTGCTGGACATCCTGCCCAACCCGGAGATCGGCGCGTTCACCAAGGAGGATGGCGAGGTGGTCACAGGCGCCTTGGGCAAACGCGCCGGCTGATGCTATTTCCATAATTTTCGAAATTAAGTTGACGGCGCGAAAAGTGCCGCGTAGTTTATTTCCATGAAACTCGAAAAAGCAGCCGTCCAGCTTGAAGCACTCGGCAATCCGACGCGGCTTCAGCTCTATCGTATCCTGGTGCGCGCCGGTGATGACGGGCTTGCCGTCGGCAGTGTCCAGGAAAAACTGGACATCCCGTCATCGACGCTGTCGCATCACCTCAAGCGGCTGGTCGACACCGGCTTGGTGACGCAGGAGCGGCAGGCGACGACGCTGATCTGCCGCGCCAACTATCCCGGCATGAATGCGCTGATCGGCTATCTCGCCGACGAGTGCTGCGCCGATGCCGCCTGCGCACCCGCCGTCGGCAAAGCACTGGCTTGATTTTTTTGCGCTTATAATTCGAACATACCGGAAGGATGGAACCTATGGACGTGATGGCAAACCTTCCCGTCGCGGTGATCGGCGCCGGCCCGGTCGGACTGGCAGCCGCGGCGCATCTGGTCGAGCGCGGCATCACTCCGCTCGTCCTGGAACGCGGCGAAAG
>NZ_RZOM01001493.1:0-1061 GCF_003999175.1 Mesorhizobium sp. M7A.F.Ca.ET.027.03.2.1
CCTGGCGACGATCCGCGGCGCTTGCCCGCCTCCGCCTTGCGGGCACGCGCGGCGGCCGCGGGCAAGCGCCGCGGATCGTCGCCAGGGGACCCGTCGCCGCGCGGCATCGCCGGCGAAAACCTGTCGAGCGACGAGATGATGCCGCGCAGCACCTTCAGCTCCGGTTCGGCAAAACCGGGGCGTGTCAGCACCGCGCGCAGATTGTCGATCATTTTCGGCTTCTTCGGCGCCGGCCGGAAATAGCCGCGCGCTTCCAGCGCGCCTTCGAGATAGGCGAACAGGCCGTGCAATTCTTCCTTGCTTGCCGGTTTCATGTCCGGGCCGGAAAAATTGGTCTTGGTCTCGTCCTCCAGGCCGGACTTCATCCATTCGTAGGACATCAGAAGTGCTGCCTGGGCGATGTTGAGCGAGGAGAAATCGGGATCGACCGGGAAAGTGACGATCTCGTCGGCAAGGCCGACCTCGTCATTGTAGAGGCCGAAGCGTTCGCGTCCGAACAGGATGCCGGTGCGCTGGCCCATCACGTGGCGCGCCCGCAGCAGCCTGCCCGCCTCAACCGGCCCGCGCACGGATTTGAAGCCGTCGCGCTGCCTGGCCGTGGTGGCGAAGACAAAGTTCAGGTCGGCGAGCGCCGAGGCCAGATCGTCGAAGACGGTGACAGCGTCGATGACATGATCGGCGCGGCTGGCCGCAGCGCGCGCCTTCTCGCTCGGCCAACCATCACGCGGGTTGACCAGGCGCAGCTCCGACAGGCCGAAATTGGCCATGGCGCGCGCGACCATGCCAATGTTCTCGCCAAGCTGAGGCTCGACGAGGATGATCGCCGGGCCGGCGACTGCAATGCTATCGGGATCTTTGATGACGGGCATGATTGTCAATGAACTGCTGTTTGCGGCATTTCAGCGTCCCTGCCACATTCGGCCGGGAAAATGAAGCATTCGCAAATGACGACGGCTCTGGCCTCCAATTCGTGACCGATCGCCGTTTGCGTGGCCAAAAGCGCTTTGATATACGGGCGACATCTCCCGGCCCAACGCCGCGCGGGCAAGGCCGTCCCATAT
>NZ_RZOM01001494.1:0-1060 GCF_003999175.1 Mesorhizobium sp. M7A.F.Ca.ET.027.03.2.1
GCCCTTGCCCGCGACGGCGCCGCCAAGGCGGTCGAGAACCTGCCGCTGACCTTCGTCTTCTCGCGCCCCGACGGTGTCGAAAGCCGCCGCATCGTCAGTGACGGCGCTTCGGCCGGTGGCCATGCCGTCGACCTGCCGCTCGAACCCAACGCCATGCGAGGCACCTGGTCGGTGTCGATCTACACCGATCCCAAGCAGCCGGCGGTGGCCAGCCAGATGTTCCTGGTCGAGGATTTCGTGCCGGATCGCATCGAATTCGATATGAAGGCCGACAAGCAGGAAATCGCCCAGGGCGAAACCGCCAACATCGACATTGACGGCCGCTTCCTCTATGGCGCGCCGGCGGCGGGCCTGGCGCTGGAAGGCGAGTTGACGCTGTCGACGTCGCGCCACTGGGACCGTTTCCAGGGCTTTTCCTTCGGTCTTGCCGACGAGCAGTCGGCCGAACCCACGGTCACCCCCCTCGCCGGTCTGCCGGTGGTTGGCGATGACGGCAAGGTGACCTTCCCGGTCTCCGTCGACCAACTGCCCTCGACCACCAAGCTGGTCGACGCCAAGGTGACGGTGAGGATGCGCGAAACCGGCGGCCGCGCCATCGAGCGTTCGCTCAACATCGGCATCCGCCCGCAAGGCCATATGATCGGCATCCGTCCGGATTTCGCGGACAATGAAGTGCCCCAGGGCGGCACCGCCAAGTTCAGCCTGATCGCCGTCGATCCCGACGGCAAGCGCGAGGCGCTGAAAGGCGCGCAGTGGACGCTGGTCAAGGTCGAACGCAATTACCAGTGGTACCGCTCCAACAATTCCTGGAACTACGAGCCGGTCACCTTCACCAAGTCGATCGCCAACGGTCAGGTCGACCTCAGCGCCGACGGCGACGCGACGGTCTCCGTGCCGGTCGATTGGGGTCAGTATCGCCTCGAGGTCGAAACATCGGATCCCGAGGGACCGGCGACAAGCTACGAGTTCGATGCCGGCTGGTATGTCTCCTCGACCACCACCGAAACGCCTGACGGCCTCGAAATCGCCCTCGACAAGGACAATTATGCCGCCGGCGAAG
>NZ_RZOM01001495.1:0-1058 GCF_003999175.1 Mesorhizobium sp. M7A.F.Ca.ET.027.03.2.1
ATCCCTTCCCAGAGCCGCCTTCCTCGGCAGGGCAACCGTAGTAACGAACTCGCCCGGGAATATTCTCCTGCCGAAGGTAGTTCTTCACAGCGGTGGCAGCCTGCATCGCTCCTGAACCCAACAGGTGATGTCCGCATCCATGTCCGTGTCCGTAGGGCTTGATCGGCGCGTGCGAGGCTACGCCTGCCTCCTGGCTGAGATGGGGCAGGGCATCATATTCGCCCAGAAAGGCGATGACCACACCACCTTCTCCTGCCTCGCCCATCACTGCTGTGGGCAGGCCGGCGACTTGCCGAGTGACCGTAAACCCTTCCGCCGAAAGGGCGCGAGCGTGCTCCTCGCAGGAGGCGAACTCCTCGTAGTTCACTTCCGGGTTTGACCATACAGTATCGGCCAGGCGCCTGAACGTGCCCGTCTTCTCGCTTACGAGGTTCCAAATTCTTTCAGCGTTCTGGTCCATGTCTGCTTTCCCAGGGGTCGCGATCAAACTGTCATGATCAGCCCTTTCTATTCGATAGCTGTCACAACATCTGCTTAAAAAAGCAGGCCACTTTAAGCGAACATTGCACAAAAACGCATGATTGCTTCTATATTAGCCGGTTTTGGACTTTCGGCGGGCGAGGCATGGACACATTGTTTCATTTGCATACCGTTAGCCTCAAAGATGCAAGCGATCACCGCTGCAAAAAAAAAGGGGAACAAACATGCACAGGCGCACTCTCTTAAAGGCCGCAGGAGCTCTCGGTGTGGCCTCGATCTTTCCGGCACCGCTCATCGCAAAGAGCCTTAAGGGTTCGGGCGAAGTGGTCATCTACGATGGCGCCGGAGCATGGGGTGAAGCCATGCGTTCGGCATATTTCGAACCCTTCGAGGCGGAAACTGGCATCAAGGTCATCGTCGAGCCGACGACCGATACAGGGGCCATGCGCGCCAGCGTCATGACCGGAGCTCCCCGGTACGATATTTACATCTTCTCGGGTGGGTATGCGAACAGCTTCGCCAGGGACGGCCTGCTCGAAAAGATCGATTTTTCGTTCTTCGAGCGTTCGGACCTGGAT
>NZ_RZOM01001496.1:0-1055 GCF_003999175.1 Mesorhizobium sp. M7A.F.Ca.ET.027.03.2.1
TCACCGGCCTCGTCCTGACCCGCATGGACGGCGATGGCCGTGGCGGTGCGGCTCTTTCGATGCGCGCCGTCACCGGCAAGCCGATCAAGCTGATCGGCACTGGCGAAAAGATGGACGGGCTGGAGGAATTCCACCCCAAACGCATCGCCGACCGCATCCTCGGCATGGGCGACATTGTCTCGCTCGTCGAAAAGGCCGCCGAGAACATCGACGCCGAACAGGCGGCGGCGATGGCCAAGAAGATGCAGTCGGGCAAGTTCGACCTGAACGATCTCGCCGGCCAGCTTCAGCAGATGTCGAAGATGGGCGGCATGGGCGGCATCATGGGCATGATGCCCGGCATGGGCAAGATGAAGGACCAGATGGCCGCCGCCGGTCTCGACGACAAGATGTTCGGCCGCCAGCTCGCCATCATCTCGTCGATGACCAAGGCCGAGCGCGCCAATCCCGATTTGCTCAAGCATTCGCGCAAGAAGCGCATCGCCGCCGGTTCCGGCACCGACGCGGCCGAAATCAACAAGCTGCTCAAGATGCATCGCGGCATGGCCGACATGATGAAGGCGATGGGCGGCAAGGGCAAAGGCGGCGGCCTGATGCGCGGCATGATGGGCGGTCTCGCCTCCAAGATGGGCCTCGGCGGCATGATGCCCGGCGGTATGGGCGGCATGATGGGCGGCGGCATGCCGGACCTGTCGAAGATGGACCCTAAGCAGCTCGAAGCCTTGCAGAAGCAGGCACAGGCAGCCGGCCTTGGCGGCGGCATGAAAGGCCTTCCCGGCGGCGGTGGCCTGCCTAGCGGCATGCCCGGTCTGCCCGGCGGCATGAAACTCCCCGGGCTTCCCGGCCTCGGCGGTGGCGGGCTGCCCGGCCTTGGCAAGAAGAAGTGAGGACGCCATGAACGAAGAGAAGGACATGGCCGACGCCCGCGCTCTCCTGGCCGATTACCGCGCCTCGATCGACAACATCGACGCGGCCCTCATCCACATGCTGGCCGAGCGCTTCCGCTGCACCAAGGCGGTCGGTGTGCTGAAGGCGACGCATGGCCTGCCCCCGGC
>NZ_RZOM01001497.1:0-1049 GCF_003999175.1 Mesorhizobium sp. M7A.F.Ca.ET.027.03.2.1
CTATGCAGCTTGGCAAAAGTGAGCGTGCGCCTTCCCCGCGAACCTTCGACATCGACGGTGGCGTCCAGCGCAACCAGCGCCTGCGCAAAATCACCATGATACGTGGCAATGCAGGCATCGCTCGTACCCAGCACGGCATGCTGGCGATTGGACCCTTCCATCGCAGCGCAGCCGGAGCCCGGTTCGCGCTTGTTGCACGGCCAAGATATCTCTCGAAAATACTCGCAGCGCGTACGTTGCAGCACATTGCCGCCCAGGCTCGCCATGTTGCGAAGCTGACCGCTGGCAGCGAATTTCAGGCTGTCGGCGAGGACCGGGCAACGGCGCCTGACATCATTGTTGTCGGCTGCTTCACCCATACGGACCAGCGCACCAAACCGGATCTTATCATCGTCTATCCTGATCTGCCGCAAGGCCGGCTCGGCAAGAGTGTTGAGGTCGAGCAGTCGCTCCGGCCGCGCGACACCGAGCTTCATGTAGTCGGCCAGATTGGTGCCGCCGGCGATGAACTGCGTGTCGGCACCGGTTGGCGGAACATGCACGGTATCGGGACGGGACGCCATGGCGATTGCCGCGGAGACGCTGGTTGGTCTTTCATATACGAATGGGCGCATCCTAAGCCCTCCTGGTCTCGTCGCGTGCCTGGACGATCGCGGCAACGATGTTGGGATAGGCCGCGCAGCGACATAGATTGCCGCTCATATATTCGCGAATATCGTCTTCCGACCCAGCATGGCCTTCGTTGATGCAACCGATGGCGGACATGATCTGACCCGGTGTGCAATAGCCGCATTGGAAGGCATCGTGGTCGACGAAGGCCTTCTGGACCGGATGCAATTCCCCTTCCGCCGAAGCCAGGCCTTCCACCGTTGTGATCTCTCGGCCCTGGTTCATGACGGCAAAGCTCAAGCAGGACAGTACCCGCTTTCCGTCGATCAGCACCGTGCAGGCACCACACTGACCGTGATCGCAACCTTTCTTGGTGCCGGTCAGGCCGACATGGTCGCGCAGCGCGTCAAGCAGGCTGGTTCGATTGTCGAGCGCGAGGT
>NZ_RZOM01001498.1:0-1048 GCF_003999175.1 Mesorhizobium sp. M7A.F.Ca.ET.027.03.2.1
AGGCAGCCGGGGCTTTCCGGCTCGGTGCTGAACGGCAGCAGCGTCTCGCCAAGGGCGACGCTGATCTCGGCCAGGGATATTTTCTCGGGCGCCCGCCCGAGCAGCCAGCCGCCACCGTGCCCGCGCGACGAGGTGACGATGCCGGCATCGCGCAAGCCTGCGATGGTGCGGCGGACCACGACCGGATTGGTGTGAATGAAGGTGGCAAGCTGCTCGGAGGTCAGCGCCTGTTCGGGCTTCTCGGCCATGTGGACGAGAATGTGCAAGGTCGAGGACAGTCGGCTGTTGCGTTTCATGTAACTTAGTTAGTTACGATTGGCGAAGCCGTCAAGTGTTCGCCGGTTGCCACTTCCCAGCATCGCGTCCGCCGTGTTTAGTCCGGCCATGGCTTTCACCATCCGCCAGTTGCAGTTCTTCATCGCCGTCGCCGAGCAAGGCACGGTTTCGGGCGCCGCGCAGAACCTGTCAATCTCGCAGTCGTCGGTCACCGAAGCGATCAAGGAGCTCGAAAGCGATCTCGGCGTCGAACTGTTCGAACGCCATCCGCGTGGCCTCAACATCACCCACAAGGGCCACCAGTTCCTGCGCCACGCGACGAAGATCCTCGCGGACGTTTCCGACGCGCGCCGCTCTTTCTCCGGCGAGCAGACGGTGGCGGCCGGCCGGCTGCAGCTCGGCGTCACCTCCCTGGTTGCCGGTTATGTGCTGTCGGATCTGCTCGCCCGCTACCGTCGCGCCTATCCCGGCGTCGAGGTCTCTGCCATCGAGGACAATGGCGATTATCTCGAACACCTCCTGATTGGCGGCAAGCTCGACATTGCCGTCATGGTCACCTCCAATTTGCGCGACCGCACCGCGTTGCAGTCGGAAATCCTCGAAGTCTCGGCCTATCGGCTGTGGCTGCCGCTCGGTCATCCGCTCGTCGGCGCCGACATCATCAGCATTGGCGACATTGCCTCCGAAACGCTGATCATGCTGACCGTCGACGAGATCGAGGAGAATACCGGCAAGCTGCTGACGGCAATCGGCGTCAAGCCGCATGTCGCCT
>NZ_RZOM01001499.1:0-1048 GCF_003999175.1 Mesorhizobium sp. M7A.F.Ca.ET.027.03.2.1
GAACATGACAACCGGCTTTTTCGGCTCGATGATGATCTCGTCATCGATGGACAGCCTGGCAAAGCCCTGCGCCATGACGAAATTGGCAGCGATGCGGCGCTGATGCTCCCCCAGCTTGCCGGATTCGTGAACCGCGACATCGAGACCCGAACCGGTCACGGTGACCGCCACCCGGAACGATTTGGTGGTTGCGCAGACCAATTCGGCGAGCGCCTTCAACCGATCGAGCGAAGCGACGATCTCCGGCAGCGAGATCGGGCATTCCGATATGGCGATGATCTCCGGCGACAGATGGCGATGGAAGCCGAGCAGCATGCCTGTATCGGTGCGCCGGGCGGCCAGCACGACACGGCGGCGCGTCTGCGGCGCGCAGGCGACCAGTTCGCCGATCTCGCAATCGATGCCTTTGCCCTTCAGGATGTGCGCCACTTTTTCGCGTTTCCACTGGCGATAGGCTCCGGCTTCGAAATGCTGGAGCGCGCAACCACCGCATTCGGTGAAATGGCGGCAGGCGGGATCGATGCGCAGCGGCGATGCTTCCAGCACCGCCATCAGCATGGCGCGATCCCTTTCGCGCGCGGCGGTGACCGTTTCACCGGGCAGTGTGAAGGGAATGAACAGATCGCCTGTCTCGGTCTCGGCGACACCGTCGCCCTGAGCGCCAAGTTTCCTGATGCTGAAGCGCGCGCTCATCGGTCCTTGATCCCACCGAGCAGGAATTCGCGATTGCCGTCGCCGCCCTCGACCGGCGACAAATGCAGCCCCAGCGAGCGCCAGCCTGGCACGGAGTCCAGCCAATCCTGCAGCAGGCCGGCGACACGGGAGGCGTCGTAGGGATCTTTCAACAGACCACCCTTGCCGATCGCATCACGGCCCGCCTCGAATTGCGGCTTGACCAGAAACACGGCCTTGGCGCCAGCCTTCGCCAGACCAAGCGCCGGCGGCAGCGCCAGTTTCAGCGAGATGAAGCTGACGTCGGACACGATGAAATCCGGAATACGCCCGCTGAGATCGGCAACGGCGAGGTCGCGGGCGTTCAGTCCTTCGA
>NZ_RZOM01000149.1:0-8438 GCF_003999175.1 Mesorhizobium sp. M7A.F.Ca.ET.027.03.2.1
AACCCATCAAGCGTCTGCGGCGTGCTTTTCCTCGACGAGTTTCCCGAGTTCACGCCGCAGACGCTTGATGCGTTGCGCCAGCCGTTGGAGACCGGCGACTGCATGATCGCGCGGGCCAACCATCGCGTCACCTATCCGGCGCGCATCCAGCTGGTGGCGGCGATGAACCCGTGCCGCTGCGGCATGGCCGGCGAGCCGGGCTATCGCTGCCTGCGCGGCGAGCGTTGCCGTACCGACTATCAGGCGCGCATTTCGGGTCCGCTGCTCGACCGCATCGATCTCAGGATCGAAGTGCCGGCGGTCTCGGCCAGCGACCTGATCCGGCCCGACCGGGCGGAGAAAAGCGCCGATGTGGCGCTGCGCGTGGCACGCGCACGCACCATCCAGCGCGAGCGCTTCGAGCGGCTCGGCGCCACCCGCGCCACCACCAACGCGCATTGCGCGCCCTCGGTCATCGAAGAGATCGCCATGCCGGACGCCGCCGGCCTGTCGCTGCTCAAGGACGCCAGCGAAAAGCTCGCCTTTTCGGCGCGGGCCTATCATCGCGTGCTGAAGGTGGCGCGAACGCTCGCTGATCTCGACGCAAGCGAAACCGTCGGCCGAATCCATCTGGCCGAAGCGATCTCCTACCGCATGAGCTCGGAGCGGATGGCGCAGGCGGCGTAGGTCCGCCGACAAGCCGGCCTCGCCACATTGCATTCCGCGATCACGCCATAACCCGGCCTCCGCGAATCGATCATCTCCACGATGCGGCGGACCTGATTGTCCGCTTGGCCGGCGTCCTTACCACCCAACGGCCCCCACCGACCGGACGCCGGCCATTTTCTTCCTCTTCCAGAAAGCGTGGATGTCATCGGCGTCGGACCAAGGTCCTGGCCCCCGCATTGACATTCCTTATTTAGACAATGCGAATATGGTGTGGTCGGGGAGCGAGCTATGTTCATTGATTATTACGAAGTTTTGGAAGTCAGCCCGAACGCCAATTCGGAAACGCTGGAGCGCATATTTCGCTATTTTGCGATGCGCTATCATCCAGACAATCGCGAAACCGGCGATGAAGCCCGTTTCAGTGAAATCGTGGAAGCCCACAATACGCTCAAGGATCCGGTCAAACGCGCACAATACGACATCGCGTACAGGGACCATGCCGGCCTTCGCCGTGAATTGACCGAGGAAGCTAGCAACACCAAAGGCATCGAGCGTGACGTCGTGATCCAGGCCAGGCTGCTGTCGCTGCTTTACGCGAAGCGCCGGCACGACGTCGGCAATCCCGGGATCGGAGATGTGGAGCTCGAACGTCTGTCAGACTGTCCGCGAGAGCATCTCGAGTTTCATCTCTGGTATCTGAAAGCGAAGGGCTGGATAGCAAGAGTGGAAAACGGGACGATTGCGATTACGGTGGAAGGCGTCGATCGGGTCAACTCCGAACACCGTCGCGATCCCACCATCCGGCTCCTGGACCATACAGCTCCCTGACGCCTCACCCCGGAGAAAGCAGGCCGAAAACCCGCCGCCCATACACGACACTGGCCTATTCAGCTCTGCTGCGCCTTCAGTTCCAGCCGCCGCGCGTGCAGCACCGGCTCGGTGTAACCGTTGGGCTGGACGCGGCCCTTGAAGACCAGGTCGCAGGCGGCGAGGAAGGCTATCGACTTGTCAAAGTCAGCCGCCATCGGCTGGTAAAGCGGGTCGCCCGCGTTCTGGCGGTCGACGATGTCAGCCATGCGCTTCATCGTCGCCATCACCTGGTCCTCGCTGCACACGCTGTGGTGTAGCCAGTTGGCGATGTGCTGTGAGGAAATACGCAGCGTGGCGCGGTCTTCCATGAGGCCGACATCGTTGATGTCAGGCACTTTCGAGCAGCCGACGCCCTGGTCGATCCAGCGGACGACATAGCCAAGAATGCCCTGCGCGTTGTTGTCGAGTTCCTTCTGGACGTCTTCGGGCGACCAGTTCGGCCGCACGGCGACGGGCACCGACAGGATGTCGTCGAGATTCGCCTTGGGCCGGTTCTTCAGCGCCGCCTGCACGGCGTGGACATCGACCTTGTGATAGTGCGTGGCATGCAGCGTCGCCGCCGTCGGCGACGGCACCCAGGCGGTGTTGGCGCCGGCCCTGGGGTGGGCGATCTTCTGTTCCAGCATCGCCGCCATCAGATCGGGCATCGCCCACATGCCCTTGCCGATCTGGGCGTGGCCGGCCAAGCCGCATTCCAGCCCGATGTCGACATTCCACGCCTCGTAGGCGGAAATCCAGGCGGCCTGCTTCATGTCGCCCTTGCGGATCATCGGGCCGGCTTCCATCGAGGTGTGGATCTCGTCGCCGGTGCGGTCGAGGAAGCCGGTGTTGATGAACACGACGCGCTCTTTTGCGGCGCGGATCGCCTCCTTGAGGTTGACGGTGGTGCGCCGCTCCTCGTCCATGATGCCCATCTTGATGGTACTTCTGGCCATGCCGAGCAGTGCTTCGACGCGGTCGAATATCTCGACGGCGAAAGCGACTTCGTCGGGCCCATGCATCTTGGGTTTCACGACATACATCGAGCCCGCGCGGGAATTGGCGCGGCGGCCGTTTGGCCCTACATCGTGCAGCGCGATCAGCGCCGTCATCGCCGCATCCAAGATGCCTTCCGGAATCTCGTTGCCGTCGCGGTCAAGGATCGCCGGGTTGGTCATCAGGTGGCCGACATTCCTGACCAGCATCAGCGAGCGGCCGGGCACGGTCAGCGTGCCGCCGGCGGGCGTCGTGTAGGAGCGGTCAGGATTGAGCTTGCGGACAAAGCTCTTGCCGCCCTTGGTGATCTCTTCCGCCAAATCGCCCTTCATCAGGCCGATCCAGTTGCGGTAGACGACGACCTTGTCTGGCGCATCCACCGCGGCGACCGAATCCTCGCAGTCCTGGATGGTGGTCAGCGCCGATTCCAGGATGACATCGGCGATCCCCGCCGGATCGGTGCGGCCGATCTGGTTGTTGCGGTCGATGACGATCTCGATGTGCAGGCCGTTGCGCACCAGCAGCACCGCATCGGGATTGGCGGCATCGCCGCGATAGCCGACGAATTGCCTGGGGTCGGCCAGCGTCGTCGAGCCGGCGCCGGCGCTCAGCCGCAAGGCACCTTGCGCCAGCGACAGACCATTGACGCCGGCCCATTTGCCTAGGGTGAGCGGGGCAGCCTCGTCGAGAAAGGTCTTCGTCCAGGCAACGACCTTGGCGCCACGCGCCGGATTGAAGCCCTTGCCCTTTTCGGCGCCATCCGTTTCGGGGATGGCATCGGTGCCGTAGAGCGCGTCGTAGAGCGAACCCCAGCGCGCATTGGCGGCGTTGAGCGCATAGCGCGCATTCATCACCGGCACGACCAGCTGCGGTCCGGCAACATCAGCGATTTCCGGGTCGACATTGTCGGTCGAGACACTGAAGGCCGCGCCTTCCGAAACGAGATAGCCAATCTCTTTCAGGAAGCCCTTGTAGGCCTCCATGTCGACCGGTGCGCCATGCTCGCGATACCAGCCGTCTATCTGTTCCTGGATGGCGTCACGCTTTGCCAGCAGCGCCCGGTTCTTCGGCGCCAAATCATGGACGATGGCCGAAAAACCGTTCCAGAAGGCGTCCGCTTCGATCCCCGTGCCCGGCAGCGCTTCCCTGGCCACGAACTCATGCAGCTCGCGGGCAATCCGCAATCCGGCGATCTCGATGCGGTCGGTCATCAGGCTGCTCCAGATGAAAGGCTTTGCGGGCCTTTGGCATGTCAGGTTTGCCGGGTCAATTCAGCTTAGGGTGAAGGTGGCGTATTTGCATCGCTTCGTCCTCCAGAGAGGAGCGCCATCGCAGGGCACAACTTGCCATGTCCAATCGCATATCGCGTCAATTTTCTCATTCCAGTAAACCCGGCTTTATACATTGCCTGTCAAATAAAGCAGGCACCTTTGGAGTATGCCGATGTTGAGATTTGCCTGGCTTACTTTTGTTTCACTCGCTCTTGCATTCGCTGGCGTTGCTCCTGCCGCCGCTGCCGATATCGAGTTCATTGGCACATGGCAGCAGGTTTACTCAACCGGCGGCCAATGTGCCGATTGCAGAGTCGTTATCCGCAGCGATCCCGGCCTGCAGGTCGATGCGAGCAATGGGTGGACCGCCGATCTAAAGGAGAAAACGATCAATGGGGAACAGGCCTTGATCGGAAACGGCAATTGGCCGGGTTCGGCATCAGCGGCGGCTAAGGCCAGAGCCTTGTCGGCAGCGTTCAAGATTCATCAAAATCGGCTGCTTTTGGTCATGCAAATCATCGACCCGAACGGCAGTCGAATACGGGTACACGCAGTATTCGAGCGACTTACTGTGCCCAAATCTTCCATCTGACGGCTGCCATGCGCATGTGTTCAAATGCGCCGACAGGTTTTCACAAAGGCTGCATCACACCGCAATGCGCGGCCTTCCCGAGGCCACGGCCACGACATGCGCCTCGATGAACATGCGCTGGGCTTCGACGGTCGAGACCCGGAATTCGGTGGCGACGTCGATCTCGGCGCTGTCGGTGCCGGCATCCCTGGCGCGCTCCGCGACGATGGCGCGGACATCGGCCTCGGCCGCCGCGATCGCTGCCGCCTCGTCGAGGAAATCGCGTATGGTCTCGCCCGAGGCGAGACGAAACAGCCCTTCTGTGGGCTGGCTGACCCGCGCCTCGGCCGAAACCCTGACCTGGCCAACGACGGCGCCGAGCGCATTGGCGACATCGGTATCCCTGGGCACCACGCAGTCATTGCCGATCAGCGGCGGCAGCCCGGCATAGTGCAGCGGCGCCGAGGCGCCGAGGCCGATGACGGGGCGGTCGAGCGCAACGCTCAGGCGGGCAATGCCGGGATGCGCGTCGACCGCGCGCTGCACCAGGGCGTGCGCCACCGTCGACGCGCCATCGAGCCCGTCCTCGGCAAAGGCGGTTTCGAGGATATATTCGGCCGACCAGCGCGTCAGCGTCACCAGCACCCGTTCCGAAATCGCATCCGGCGAAGCGGCGATGTTCTGGCCACGGCCGTCACGCTTGCGGGCGAACAGTTCGGCGCCGAGGCGCGCGGCGATGGGATCCCAGTTCGCCTGCTTGCCCAGCACGTGGGCAGCGTCCGACGGGGTGAAGCCGGCGACATGCACCAGCCCGCGCGACACCAGCCGGTTCAGCGTCGCGTTCTGCGCGTTCGAGGTCAAAAGCCTGTCGACGGCGAGCGGCACGGCACCAATCAGCTCGTAGAGCTTGGCTTCGGCGCCGGTCAGGCCGGCGGCGAGCCGATCCGGCACGCCGGTGCGCACCGCGAAGCGGCCGTCCATGCGGCCGGGATTGGGCGCCCGCAACTGGCGCTCGAGTTCCGATGTGACGGCGCTGCCATGCGCCATGCCGGCCAGCGCCAGCGGCACCAGGCGGCGCGGCCCGAGCAGGATCTTCGGGTTGAGCGCGCCATCTTCCAGCGCCACTTCGGAATCGCCGCCGAGGCCGAAGGTGCGCATGGCGACGGCCTCGACCATGGTGCGGAAGCCGCCGACGGTGGCGCCTTCCGGATCGAGCCTGGGGCGGCCGCCGTCGAGCACGGCGACATCAGTGGTGGTGCCGCCGATGTCGGACACCACAGCATTGTCGAGCCCGGTCATGTGGCGGGCGCCGACCAGGCTGGCGGCCGGGCCGGACAGGATGGTCTCGATCGGCCGCTGGCGGGCAAAGGCGGCCGAAACCAGCGCGCCATCGCCGCGCACCACCATCAGCGGTGCCGCGATGCTGCGTTCTCCAAGAAAACCTTCGGTTGCCGCCACCAGCCGGTCGATCATCGAGATCAGCCTGGCGTTGAGCAAAGTGGTCAGCGCCCGGCGCGGGCCGCCGAGCTTGGCCGACAGCTCGTGGCTCGATGTGACCGGCAGGCCCGTCTTTTCGCGGATCAACTCGCGGGCGGCGATCTCATGCGCCGGGTTGCGGGTGGCAAAATAGGCGCAGACGGCAAAGCCGGACACCGAGGCGCCGAGTTCCGGCAGCATCGCTTCCAGCCCAGACAGGTCGAGCCTGGCGGCATTGCCGTGCACATCGTGACCGCCCGGACAAAAAACCACCGGATCGGTGCCGAGCGCGGCCTTCAGCCCGTCGCGGGCGAGGTCGCCCTCGGAAAAGCCGATCATCACCAGCGCGACGCGGCCGCCCTGCCCCTCAACCAGCGCATTGGTGGCAAGCGTCGTCGACATCGACACCAGCTTGATATCAGCCGGATCGGTTCCGGCTTTCTGCAGCACCGCATCGACGGCGCCGGAAATGCCGACGGCAAGATCATGCCTTGTGGTCAGCGCCTTGGCCTTGGCCAGCACCTTGCCCTTGTTCGGCCCCTCTTGCGGGCCTTCCGTTTCAGACCACAACACGGCATCGGTATAGGTGCCGCCGGTGTCGATCCCGAGGAACAGCGGCTTTGGCTTGGTCTTGGCGGTCATTTTTGGCGGCGGTCCGGGTGGCAATTTATTTGTCCCTGCCCTTAGCCGATACGGAGCGGGCGATAAAGCCGCGAGCGCTGGGCCACGGGTAATCTCCCCCTCGAGGGGAGATGTCGCCAAAGGCGACAGAGGGGGTCGGCACGACTGGATGCGACTTCATACGAGGCGAAAGAGGAAGCCAGCGCTCTACGCGAGACGACCCCCTCTGGCCTGCCGGCCATCTCCCCCTCAAGGAGGGAGATCGCAGCTACCCCACAAACCCCACCTTCTTGTGCGTCCCATCGCAGAACGGTTTGTTGGCGGAATGGCCGCAGCGGCAGAGGAAGGCGCGTTGCGTACGGTCGACCGTATGGCCGGTTCCGGTGACGATCTCGAGATTGCCCTCAAGCTTGAGCGGGCCATTGGTGGTCGGCGTCACTTTCAGCGGACCATTCCTCGTTTCGAGCGCCGGCGTGTCCTTCAGCGGCGGCTCGCCGGTGGCGGCAAAACCGGACTTGTTGTGGCTGCCGTCGCAAAACGGCTTGCTTTCCGAAGCGCCGCAGCGGCAGAGCGTGGCACGATAAGAAGTCTCGCCGTCGAGCACGATCTCGGCGTGTACCGCCAGCGGGCCGTTTTCCCGCAGCCGCACCGTGTTGACCACCGGTGATTGCTCCTGCGGCCCGCCATCCTTCCTGACATAGGTGATGGCGCCCGACGGGCAGCTTTCGGCGATGGCGACGATCTTCTCAACGCTGGCCGCCTCGGGATGGATCCATTGGCCCGGCGCGTTGGGCACGAAGACATGCGGATCGCCGAGCACGCAGTTGCGCGAATGGATACAGCGCCTGCCGGAAAACCCGACGTCGATCTTGTCGCTTTCGACCATGCCGGCCATAGCTGGGCTCCTTTTGCCTGAAGCACGTCGCGTCTGAACAGTTCGAGGCGGCGCGCGCTGGGTATTTGCACAGGCTATGGCTCCGGCCCGAAGACCGTCAAGCTGGCAAACCGGTCAGGGGACCAGTTCGATCTCCTCGGTCTCGCCGCCGCTACAGGTGTAGCAGCAATCCTCGCATTTTTCCGTGTTACCGGGACCGACGCCCCAATAGGTGCCCTCGTCGCCATCGACCCAGGCGCCGTAGCAGATCGATTCGCCCGCGTTGCAGGATATCGGCAGCTGCTTGGTCTCGCCGTCGTCGAGGAAATAGTCCTTGTCCTCGCCGGGCCAGACATAGTCGCGATCCTGGCTGTAGAGCTCGACGCGCATGGCGTTCGGGTGGCTGTTCTTGATGGCGAAGGTGACATCGTCGGCTTGCGCCGCCGACGCAACCAGCATGACGAAGGACAGCGCGGCCAGCATGCGGCGCGCATAGGCATGAAACATGATAACCCCCCGAATAAGCGGCCCACCCGGCCGCGGGGCAACCATTGCATGCAGCGCTGAATCGCGGAAGTGGACCGGACGAAGCGATCCCTGACTTAATTTGGGTCCAACGACACTTCCGCGCTTTACGGCACCAGATCGATCGTCTCGGTCGAGTGTTCCACGCAGATGAAGCAGCAGGTGTCGCAGGGCTGGTCATTGTCCGGCCCGACGCCGGCCGAGAGGCTGTCGTTGCCGTCGGCCCAGGCGCCATAGCAGATTTGTTCGCCCTGATTGCAGGACAGCGGCACGGATTTCTGCGACTCGGGTTCGATCAGGAACACCTTGTCATTGCCCGGCCAGACCGTCTCACGGTCGCGGCTGAACAGCTCGACCGCGACAGATTCCTTGCGCAGGTTCTTCACGAAGAAAGCCATGTCGGCGGCCTGCGCCGAGGCGGTGAAGACCAGCGCCGTAAGTGCAACCATACGAAACAGCGTCACGGCCTGGATCTCCCGAATCATCGCGGCAGAATCGCATGCCTGCCCGTAACTAGGAAGGCGCGGAACCCTGCGTTGCGATGTCATGCCCCAGCCGCACCGTTTCATGCACCAGAAGGTCGAGATCTTCGCGCCGTGTGCGATGA